>NZ_QRKO01000018.1:0-46312 GCF_003471985.1 Collinsella sp. AM15-2
GGGCGGGGTGGGGGAAGGGGTGGGGAAAGGTGTTGAAAAATGGGGCGGTTCCCCATATTATTAATGACGTCGACAGGCGGGGTGGTTCCCCGCGTACGTGCCATCTGAGTAACCGAGGGGAGGGCGCACATGGGAATGACTGGTGCATACGAGCGCAATCTCGATGCAAAAGGTCGTCTGTCCCTGCCTGCACCCCTTCGCGAGGAGCTTGGAGAGCACGTTCGCGTGTTCAAAGCCCTGGATGTCGATGCTCTGTACGTGTTCTCTGCCGAGGCCTTCGATAAGTGGGTCGAAGGACTCTTCGCGGGTCGTGAGGGCCACGAGGGTTTTAACCCGCGTGACATTAATGACCAGAAGCTCATGAGGGCGATCAACAAGCGCACCACGTCGATGGACGTGGACAGCGCCGGTCGTATCGGTCTTTCCGAGTCTCTCCGCAAGCAGGCGAACCTCGACCGCGAGGTCACGGTTGTGGGCAACTACGACCACCTTGAGGTTTGGGATCGCGCCGCGGCCGATGAGGACGATGACGATGAGGCCCTGCTGGACCTCTTCTTCTCGTAAGGGCAAGGCACGGGTAACGGATGGAGCGTGGGATCTTGACACAAGAATATCGGCATGAACCTGTCATGCTCGGCGAAGTGCTTGAGTCGCTGCGGCTAAAGAGCGGCTCCGTTGTCTGCGATTGCACCCTTGGCGGTGCCGGCCATTCGGTAAAGATGGCCGCGCAGGTGGGGGAGACGGGCCTTTTGCTCGGCGTCGACCAGGACGACATGGCCCTCGAGGCCGCTGGCGCCCGTCTGGACCGCGAGGTTCCCGGCGTTCCGCACCAGCTGCTGAAGGGCAACTTCGGCGACTTGGACGAGCTGCTTTGCTCGGCCGAGGTGCCCGGGGTCGATGGCTTCCTGTTCGATTTGGGCGTTTCGTCGCCGCAACTCGATATCCCTGGCAGGGGCTTTTCGTATAACGAGGACGCCCCATTGGACATGCGGATGGATCCGGGTAATAACACCTTAAACGCAGCTGAGGTCATCAACACCTATAACGAACACGACCTCGCCCGGATTCTACGCGTCTACGGCGAAGAGAAGTTCGCCTCGCAGATCGCGCGCGAGATCGTGCGCCGCCGCGAGCAAGAACCGATCGAAACCACCGGCCAATTTGTCGAGATCATCAAGGCAGGTATCCCGGCTGCCGCTCGTCGGCATGGCGGACACCCGGCCAAGAAAAGTTTCCAGGCCATTCGCATCGAGGTCAATCACGAGCTCGATGTGCTCGAACGAGGGCTTGATGCCGCCACCAGGTGGCTCAACCCGGGCGGACGTATCTGCGTCATCTCGTATCACTCGCTCGAGGACCGTATCGTAAAGAACCACTTTAAGGAGATGAGCCAGGGGTGCACGTGTCCGCCGGAGATTCCGGTGTGCGTGTGCGGCAACGTGCCGATACTCAAGGTCATCACCCGCAAACCCTTGGTTGCCCAGCCTGATGAGGTTGAGCGCAACCCTCGGGCGAGATCAGCCAAAATCCGCGTGGCGCAGCGTCTGTAGGCACGACCGCGCGATATTGGACCTCCCGCTCGCACCATAAACGAAGCTTAAACACACTACCAACGTACTCGGGATGGGAGGCGGCATATCATGGGCTACAACACTTCAAGCGCAGCACTCGCCTATGATATGAACGCCATGCCCGCCTATCGTGAGACGCCGCAGGCCCCCGTTGCTCCCCGTGAGCAGCGCACGCCGCGCTTTGATGTCTACACGGGCGCGGGCCGTCAGGCAAACCAGGCGGTAAGCCCGGTTTTCATGAGCGTTCTTAAAACGTTTTGCATCATTGCGGCCATCTTCATGACGATCGGCGTCGCCCGCGTGGCGCTCGCCGGCGTTACGGCCCAGGTGCTCAACAGCAACGCCGAGCTTACCAACACGCTCGAAAAGGCGACCGATGAGAGCTCCGACCTGGAGGTCATGCATTCGGTCTATGGCGCCGACACGCGTATTCGCGACCTTGCGGGCGCTTATGGCATGGTGGAGCCCAGCGAGAGCGTTACACTTGACTTTTCGCAGGATGCAGCCGCGGGCGCCAACGCGACCGCGACCGCTCAGTAGCAAGACGGTAGCTGAGTATGACAAATGACTATCGCCGCGGTTCCGATGGGGGCCGCGGTTCTGGACGTCCCTCGTCGCGGGGACGTTCTGGTTATCAAGGAACGGGTCGGCAATCTTACAACGCCGGGCAGTCCCGTGGCAACGACCCGGCGTCGCGACTTCGCGGCTCGGGCGGCCCTCAAGTGCATAACACCAGGTCGCGCAAGAGTTCGTCGACCGAATGGCTCACGGGCACGCCTCTGCCTCGCCGCAAAGCCGTCATGGGCTTCATTGGGCTTGGCTTGGGCTTGGGCGTCTTTCGCCTTGCCGACTATCAAATTGTCGAAGCCGATAAACTGCGCGAGCGTGCCGATGCGCGCCGCCTGCTTGCGCAGACCCTCTATGCCAAACGTGGCACCATCTACGACCGCAACGGTAACGTGCTGGCGTCGTCGGTCGAATGTCGCAACATCGCCGTGAACCCCCAGCTTGTCGAGGATGTTGACAAGACGGTGTCGGCGCTGGTCAAGGCAACTGGAATCGATAAAAAGACCTGCCGTAAGCTCGTTGAGTCCGATGGAACCTGGGTGTATATCAAGCGCCAGGTGGACGAAGACGACGCTGCGGCGCTGGAGAAGAAGAACCTGCCCGGCGTGCTTTTTGAGCAGGCCATGAAGCGCGTATATCCATACGGCAATCTGGCATCGCAGGTGCTGGGTGTAGTGAATGTAGACAACGACGGCTTGACGGGTCTCGAAAAGCAATACAACAAGCTTCTGACCGGCACGAACGGTTCTCTCGTACGCGAGCGCGCGAGGGACGGCAGCTATATCGCGGGCGGTGCCTATAAAAAGGTGGCTGCGGTCGACGGCGTTGATATCGTGACGACGCTCGACGTCAATATCCAGCGTGCGGCCGAGGATGCCCTGGCAGAGGCTGTCGAGAAGACAAAGGCCAAGAACGGCTCGGCGCTGGTCACCGATCCTACGACAGGCGAGATCTTGGCAGCCTGCTCGTATCCGACCTACGACCAGACCAATTTGGAAAACGCCAAGACCGAGGATATGAACCTGCGCCTGGTCACCGACGCCTACGAGCCCGGCTCGGTCTTTAAGACGCTCGTGGCGGGCGCCGGCTTCGACTTGGGCGTCGTGCGGTCGAGTACGTCGTTTGAGGTGCCGGCGAGCATCAAGGTGGGCGACGATACCGTCACCGATGCCGACAAGCGCGACTACGCCATGACCATGGATGTGCGCGAGATGATGCGCCGTTCGTCCAACGTGGGATTTGTCCTGGTGGGGCGCAAGATCGGTGCCGACGACTTTGCCGCCTATGTGGACAAGTGGGGCATCGGTCACAGCTCGGGTGTCGATTTTCCGGGCGAGAGTCTGGGCATCGTCAAGGAGCGTGACCAGTATGACGGCGCCACGCTGGGCTCGATGAGCTTTGGACAGGCGCTGTCTGTCTCGCCGATTGAGATCGCACGTGCCGTGGGCGGCATCGCCAACGGCGGCGTGATGATGACCCCGCACTTCTATAAGTCCAGCAAAGGCGACGAGAAGGACTGGGGCGAAGGCGAGCGCGCGATTTCGGAGGACGCCGCATCCCAGGTGACATCGTGCATGCAGACGGTCGTGTCGGAGGGAACGGGCGTTGGCGGCGCGGTTGACGGCTATGACGTGGCGGGTAAGACCGGTACGGCCGAACGTGCCGACGAGAACGGCGGCTACCTCAAGGAGAACTACATGTCGTCCTTTATGGGCTTTGCACCGGCACAATCGCCCAAGGTGCTGTGCTATATCACGCTCGACGGAACGCCGAGCGGCTCAGATGCCGCTGCGGTGCCGTTCCAGTCCATTATGGCCAACGCGCTCGACGTGCTGGGTATCCCGCACACGAAGTAGGGGGTTACAATCTTTGGGGCGTGGTTTGTTGTCCCATATGAGGGGTGTTCACATGCCCTGCACCACGCATGCGCGGCGCTGGGATACAATACGCCGATAGCATTATTTAGGTTTACAGGGGAGCTGCAATGATAGAGATCGCCGTCAACAACCTCGCGGCCGCAACAGGGGCCCGAACCGTGACGGGAGAAGTCGATCGGGTATGCCGCGGGTGCGTTATCGACTCGCGCCAGGTCGAGGAAGGGACGATTTTCGTCGCCTTTCCCGGTGAAAACGTCGACGGCAATGATTTTGCTTCCCGTGCCGTCCAGTCGGGTGCCGGCGCCGTCGTGATGACGCGTGAGCCCGAGGCCGAGCTGGTCTCGCTGGCGCAGGACAAGGGCTGTGCCATCTTGCTGACCGATGATCCCGAGGAGTTTCTGCTGCGTTTGGCGCACGTGTATCGCCTGGAGCTTGGCTGCCTGGTCGTTGGCATTACCGGTTCCATCGGCAAGACGACGACCAAGGACGTTCTCGCCGCTGTGCTCGCCAAGCGCTATCGTGTCTGGGCCACCAAGGGCAATTTCAATAACCTGATCGGCATGCCGCTCACGGTGCTTTCCGCTCCGGCCGATACCGAGGTCCTGGTGCTCGAGATGGGCATGAACCATTTCCACGAGATCGAGCGCCTGTCCCAGTCCGCCAATCCCAACCTTGCCATCGTGAGCAAGATCGGCACCTCTCATATCGGCATTTTGGGCAGCCGCGAGAACATCGCCCGCGCTAAAGCCGAGATTGTCCAGGGCATGTGCGCCGCCGGCGACTATTTGCCGCTGCTGGTTTTGGGCGGCGAGGACGATTTTACGCCGTTCATTCGCGATACGTTCGCCCAGCCTGCTGGTATCGACGTGATGCTGGCCGGTGTCTCTGACGATGATGAGGTCCGCGCCCGCGACGTTCGCGTTGATGACGAGGGCCGTCCGGTCTTTACGCTCGATTTTGGTCAGGGCGAGACAATCGATACCATGCTTGCCATCCCCGGCGTGCAGTCCGTTCCTAATGCCGTTAAGGCCGCCGCGGTTGCCTATCGCCTGGGCGTGACGCCCGAGCAGATCGATGCTGCCTTTAGGGGCCTCACGATCACCGGGCACCGCCAGGAGATCAAGCGCGCCAAGAGCGGTGCACGCATCATCGACGATTCCTATAACGCCAGCGCCGAATCGATGGCAGCCGGCCTCGATCTGCTGTGCTCGCTTTCGTGCACGGGGTCTCGCATGGCGATTCTGGGCGAGATGGGCGAGATGGGCGATGAGGCTCCTCGCATGCATGAGCTCGTGGGCGCCTATGCCGCCGCCAAGAAGCTCGACATGCTGGCGTGCGTGGGTGGTGAGCTGGCCCAGCTTATGGCCGATGCCGCGCGCATGATGGGTATGGACGAGGACCGCATCCAGGTGTTCTCCGATTATCAGCAGGTGCTCGAACGCATGGGCGGCGCGCTTGAAAAACATGATGTTGTACTGGTCAAGGGTTCCCGCTTTGTTGAGCTCGACCGCTTTGTGGAAGGTGTGTGCTAGCCCATGTTCGGCAATCCCTCGTATCCAACGTATCAGGCTTTTTTGGGGCTTGGCATCGCCGCTGCCATTGCGCTGCTGCTCATGCCGTGGTGGATCAAGCTGCTCAAGGTCGAGGGTATCGGCCAGCAGGTTCGTGCCGACGGCCCCAAGCGTCATTTGGTTAAGCAGGGAACGCCCACCATGGGTGGCGTTGTCATCCTCGTCGCGATCTCGCTGACCTGCCTGCTGATGGGCAAGCTCACCACCGAGCTCGTGCTTGTGCTGCTCGCCACGCTGGCGACCGGCGTGCTGGGCCTGATCGACGACCTGACCTCCGTTACGCATGGGCGCTCGCTCGGTCTGACGCCTCATGCCAAGATGATCGGCCTAACCATTATCTGTGTCACCTTTACGGTACTTGCCGTCAACTGGTGCGGCGTCGCCCCCGAGATTCGTTTTCCCGGCGGCCTGACGATCGACCTCGGCGTGCTTTCGACCACCATCTGCGGCTTTTCGTTCCCGTGGCTCTACATTGTTTTTTGCTGGCTGATGATCGCCGGTCTTTCTAATGCCGTGAACCTGACCGATGGCCTTGACGGTCTTGCTGGCGGCACCTCCATGATCGCCATGCTCGCCATGGCTGCGATGGCGTTTTTGCACGGAGACGTGAACCTGTCCATCTTCTGCACCGCGTGTGCCGGTGCCTGCTTGGGCTTTCTGTGGTTCAACTGCTATCCGGCGAGCATCTTTATGGGCGATACCGGCTCGCTTGCCCTGGGCGCCGCGTTTGCCTGCACGTCCATCATGACCAACACCGAGGTCGTCTCTCTCATCATCGGCGGCCTGTTTATCGTTGAGACCCTGTCGGTCATGATTCAGGTTGTCTACTTCCACTTTACGCACAAGCGCGTCTTCCTTATGGCGCCCATCCATCATCATTTCGAAAAGAAGGGCTGGGCCGAGACCAAGGTCGTCATCCGTTTTTGGATTATCGCTGCGGCCTTTGGTGCCGTTGGCCTTGCTTTGTTCTTCCAGTTGGGATAGTGGTCTTTCATGCCTCTTGCTGATGTCTTTAGCCTGCTCGTTTTGGGTCAGGGCAAATCCGGTCTCGATGTCGCCCGCTGGGCGCTGGCACATCCCGAGCGCGTAAGTGCCGTTACCGTGTATGGCGGCGGCACCTCTGAGCCCAATGACGCCACACGTGCGCTCGAGGCTGCTGGTGCGTCGTTTGTCTATGGGACCGAACAGGTCGAGGGCGCCTATGACGTATGCGTGACGTGCCCGGGCATCTCGGAGTTCTCGGGCTTCTTTAAGGCCGGGCGCGAGCATGCCGCCCAGATTATGGGTGAGCCCGAGTTTGCCTATCGCCTGTCGCCCGATAACTGGATTGCCATCACTGGCACCAACGGCAAAACGACCACCACGTCGCTGACTGATTATCTGCTCAAGGCTGCCGGCGAGGCCAGCGTTGCTGTCGGCAACATCGGCGAGCCGCCGGTCAACGAGATTGACGGCCGAGCCCACAACGAGTGGTTTGTGGCTGAGCTCTCGAGCTATCAGATTGCTACGACCACCGAGCTCCACCCGCGCGTGGCGGTGCTGCTCAACATCACTCCCGACCACTTGGGCTGGCATAAGAGCCATAAGAACTACGCGCTTGCCAAGGTCAAACTGTTTGACAATATGGTCGATGACGATCTGGCGGTTGTCGACGTCGAAGACGCCGGCATTCACGAGTTCGATGAGTACATCTACACGCCGGGTCGTCGCATCTGCAAGGTCGCTTTTGACGAGCCCGAGGGCGAGGATGCCGCCTTTGTGCGCGACGGCAAGATGGTCGTG
The DNA here is from genome assembly GCF_003471985.1 of Collinsella sp. AM15-2. Taxonomy (NCBI): domain Bacteria; kingdom Bacillati; phylum Actinomycetota; class Coriobacteriia; order Coriobacteriales; family Coriobacteriaceae; genus Collinsella; species Collinsella sp. AM15-2. Next base: position 7,369 of record NZ_QRKO01000018.1, read on the forward strand.
CGCCTGAAGGGCGTCGAGACCCCGCTCATCGCTGCATCCGAGCTCAAGATCTCGGGCCATCACAATGTTATCAATGCCCTGTGCGCTGCCACGGCTGCCCTGGCAGTCGGTGCCGATGTCGATGGCGTCTGCCGCGGTCTGGCCTCGTTCCAGCCGCTCGAGCACCGCGTGGAGCCGTGTGGCGAGATTGACGGCGTGCGCTACGTCAACGATTCCAAGGCGACCAACACCGATGCGGTCGAGAAGGCCCTGACGGCATTTCCCGATGACGATGTGATCTTGCTGCTCGGCGGCCACGATAAGGGCACGCCGCTCACGGACTTCGCGCGCGTCGTTATGGACAACGTGCGCTCGGTCGTCTGCTTTGGCGATGCGCGTGAGCGCTTCACCGCCGCTATGGACGAGGCCGATGTCGATGGCGATGTGGATATCGCCCAGGCGGATGACCTACGCGACGCCGTGGACGTCGCCCGTTCGCTGTCGAGCCGTGGTGACGTGATCTTACTTTCCCCTGCCTGCTCTTCGTTCGATGAGTTCTCGGGCTATGAGGAGCGCGGCCGCGTGTTTAAGGACTACGTGGCCCAGCTTGCCGCTGCAGCGAAATCACAAATGGAATAGGGGTTGCGGTGAGAGAGGAGAGCCCCCGACAAGGTATGAGGAGGCCCGACTCGGACCGTGCTTCCTCGCGGCGCATAACACCGCGTTCCGGCCGCGGCGGGCAGTCGTTTAGCGAACGCTATATTGCCGGCGTTCCCGCCCGTATCATGCGCCCCCGTTTGATATTCATGGCCTGCCTGTTTACTTTGGTGTGCTTTGGCCTGCTGATGGTGTACTCGGCGTCTTCGGTCGAGGCGCTGCACGAGAATGGCTCGGCGACGTTTTTTCTGGGTCGACAGGCCGCGTTTGCCGTGGTCGGTGTTCTGGCGCTGATTGCCATCGTGCGCATCTTGCCGGACAGCTGGTTTGGGGAGGATGTGCTCAGGATCTTCCTCATCGGCATGATGGGGCTACTGCTTCTGGTGTTCTTGGTGGGCAGCGGCAGCCGTGGCGCCACGCGCTGGCTCAACATCGCCGGTATTCAGTTCCAGCCTTCCGAGTTTTTAAAGCCATTTGCCATTGCGTATTCGGCCATCATGCTTGATCGCTTCTTTTCGCCCGGTGGCAACATCAACGAATTCCTTCGCAAGATGGGCATCTACCTGGGCATTTCGCTCTTTCTGATCTTTATACAGCCCGATTTCGGTACTGTCCTGATCATCCTGTTGACCCTCATGTGCATGGCGTTGTTTGCGGGTCTCGACCCCAGATTTATCATCGGCGTGCTAATCTTCGGCATTCTCGTGATCGTGATTGCGCTTGTCGCAGAGCCGTACCGTATGGTGCGTATTCAGGTTGCCTTGAACCCTTGGGCCGACGAGTATGGTGACGGCTATCAGGCCACGCTTGCCATCATGGCCTTTGCCTCGGGCGGTCTGTTCGGCCGTGGCATCGGCAACTCAACCATGAAGTACTCGTATCTGCCCGAGGCGCACAATGACTACATCCTGGCCATCATTGGCGAGGAAGTCGGTTTTGTCGGAACCGTGCTGTTCTTCTTGGTGTTTGCGATGCTGATCTACTCGGCGTTTCGCATTGCCGAGCAGGCGACCGATCGTCGGGGCGCGCTTATGGCGTCTGGCTCCGCGGTCATTCTCGCGGTGCAGTTTTTGATTAACGCGCTGGGCATCCTCAACGTGTTTCCCATGACGGGCAAACCGTTGCCGTTTATTAGCTACGGCGGTTCGTCGATTATTGTGTCGCTTATGCTTGCCGGGTTGGTCCTGCGCGTTTCGTACGAGAGCGCCCGTCGCGATGAGTACGACCGTCGCCGCGAGAGCTTTGCCGTTATGGATGAGAGTACCGCCGGCGTGCCCCACGTGCGCGGCGAGCGATCTTCGCGTAACGGTTTTACCGTCCTGGATGGCTCTGCGACCGAGCTGGCAGCCCGCCCGCGTCAGCGAACGGCGCCGCAAGGTCGTCCTCAGCGCCCCAGCCCTCGCAACGCGGGCGGCGGATATAATCGAATCGATTTGAACTCGGACCCGTCGGCGCGTCTGCGCACCGACGACCAGGGACCGCGTGTACGAAGGGACTACCATGACCGATAAGATGACCGTTGCTATTGCAGCCGGCGGCACGGCAGGACACATCAACCCCGCGCTCGCCTTGGCCGAAGAGCTGCGTGACCGTGGCCACCACGTTGTGTTCGTGGGCCAGTCGCGCAAGCTCGAGGGTCGTCTGGTCCCCGAGGCTGGGTTTGATTTTGTGCCCATTACGGTCACGGGCTTCGACCGCTCCCGTCCTTGGACGGCGCTGACCTCGCTGTGGCGTGTCAACAAGGCCAAGCGTGCGCTCGCCAGTCATTTCTCAAAGGTCGGCAAGCCCGATGCCGCCATCGGTTTTGGTGCCTATGTCGAGGTTCCGCTGCTGGGGTGGTGCAAGGGCGCAGGCGTTCCGTATCTGCTGCATGAGCAGAACTCTGTTCCGGGCCTGGCCAACAAGATGATGAACTCCCACGCCGCCCGCGTGTGCATCTCGGTGCCGGCAGCGCGTTCGGTCTTTGAGCGCGAAGGTGACCCTGACCACGTGCTCATGACCGGCAACCCCGTACGTCGCTCGGTAATCGAGGGCGATCGCGCTCGCGGCCGCAAGGCGCTTGGCGTTCCCGAGGACGCTACGCTGCTGCTCGTCTTTGGCGGTTCACTTGGCGCCCAGCACCTCAACGAGCGCGTGGTTTCGCTCAAAAACGAGCTGCTTTCGCGCAAGAACCTCTATGTGTTGCATTCGACGGGTGCCGACGGCTTTGAGGAGACCGAGCGCGCTTTGGCGCTGACGCCCGAGGAGGCGGAGCGTTACCGCGTCCAGCCTTATATCGACAACATGGGCGATATGCTGGCTGCTGCCGATTTGGTGCTCTCGCGTTCGGGCGCATCGAGCGTGGCCGAGATCGCTGCGCTCGCCGTGCCCTCGGTGCTCGTGCCGTATCCGCATGCGACGGCCGACCACCAAACCACCAATGCCCGTTATCTGGTCGACGCCGGGGCCGGTGTGCTCTGCGCCGATGCCGATATCGACGGTTCTGCCTTTGCCGATGAGCTGCTGCACTTGGTCGATGACGCGGCGGCGCGCGACGCCATGCGTCAGGCGGCACGTGGTCTGGCTCAGGATAGGGCCGCCGCTCTTCTGGCGGATGCGGTAGAGGGTTTGCGTTAGTTAGACGGGATATCGTCGGTCGCCCTCGCGCTGATGCGGTAGGTGCGGTACAGTTAACGGGTTACAGGCAGTGTTTACGCAAGGAGTACACGAGCACATGGCTGATTCCCAGACTGCAACCTCCGCGCCCGAGTTTAAGAGCGCCCACTTTATCGGTATCGGCGGCGCCGGCATGAGCGGCATCGCCCTCGTTCTGCACGAGCGCGGTTATGCCGTTACCGGCTCCGACCTTAAGACGTCACGTTATATCCGCCAGCTTACCCGCGCTGGTGTGAAGGTGCATGTGGGCCATGAGGCCGCCACGATCGACGAGGTCAAGCCCGACGTGGTTGTTGTCTCCACCGCTATTCCGGAGTCCAACCCTGAACTTGTGCGCGCTCGCGAGCTTGGTATTCCCGTGTGGCCCCGTGCCAAGATGCTCTCTGCTTTGGGCCACGGCTACACCACCGTCGCTGTTGCCGGCACGCATGGCAAGACCACCACGTCTTCGATGTGCGCCACCATGCTCGACCGCATGGGTCTGGATCCGAGCTTCCTGATCGGTGGCATCGTCGAGGGCTATGACACGAACGGCAAGAACGGCTCGGGCGACTACTTTGTCGCCGAGGCCGACGAGTCCGACAGCTCCTTCCTGTTCCTGAACCCCAACGTGGTCATTGTGACCAACGTCGAGGCCGACCACCTCGATCACTACTCGGGTATCGAGGAGATCGAGGCGACTTTCGCCAAATTCATGAGCCTGGTGGGCGAGGACGGCACCGTCATCGTCTGCGGTGAGGACCCGCATCTGGTCGAGCTCGCCAAGTCGACGGGCCGTCACGTGCTTTCCTACGGCTTTGCCGAGAGCAACGACATCGTCTGCATGCACCCGGATGTCAAGGGCATCCAGAGTGACTTTATCGTTCGCTTTGAGGACGGCACTGAGCACGCTGTGGAGATCAAGAGCAATCCCGGTCGCCACAACATGCTCAACGCCACGGCGGTGCTCACCGTCGCCCATGTCCTGGGCCTTGACATCGACGCCGCCGCCAAGGCACTCTCGAGCTTTGAGGGCGTCCGCCGTCGCTTTACCCACGTGGGCGATATCGATGGCATCACCGTGGTCGATGATTACGGCCATCACCCCACCGAGATCAAGGCGACGCTTGCTGCCGCTTCGTCGCTGGGCTACAAGCACGTCGACGTCGTGTTCCAGCCGCACCGCTATTCGCGCCTGCAGGCCCTGTGCGACGACTTTGCCGATGCATTTGCCAATGCCGATAAACTGCTGCTGATCGATGTGTTCTCGGCTGGCGAGATGCCCATTCCGGGTGTCACCTCTAAGATGCTCGCCGATACCGTGCGCGCCAAGCATCCTGGCAAGGAGGTCGTGTACTGTTCCAGCCGTCTTGAGCTTAATCAGGAGCTCGAGCAGATGGTGGGCGAGGGCGACCTGCTGCTCACTATGGGTGCCGGTGACGTTACGACCGTCGGTCCCGAGTTCATTGAGTATCTGACTGCCAAGAAAGACGCTTAAGTCTAATGGGTCTGTTTAACGCCGTCATGGCGCTCTCGGGCATGATCGACACGGATGTGATCGAGGACGAGCGCCTTGCGCGTCATACGAGCTATCGTATCGGCGGCAAGGCCGACCTCTTTGTGACGTGCCATAGCTATCATGCCCTTCGCCGCGCCGTGGCGGTGCTCGATCGCGAGCAGGTGCCGTGGGTCATCATCGGCAAGGGCTCCAATCTGCTGGTTGCCGATGGCGGCTATCGCGGTGCCGTCATTTCGCTCGGACGTGAGTTTCAGCGCACGGTTGTTGCCGATGACGGTTGTACGCTGACGGTCGGTGCGGGCGTGATGTTTGCGCGCCTGGTCAACGATGCCCTGTCGCGTAGCCTCTCGGGCCTTGAGTTTGCCGTTGGCATCCCTGGCTCGGTCGGCGGTGCGATATCTATGAATGCCGGCACACGGACCGAGTGGATTGGCTCGCTGGTTGAGGATGTCATAACGTTTGACCCGGCATCCGGTATCAAGCATTATGCGGGGTCCGAGATCACTTGGGGCTACCGCGAATGTAGCCTTCCCCGCAACGAGATCATCCTCGAGTGCGTGCTCAAGCTTAAACCGGCGCCCAAGGCCGACATTCGCGAGCGCATGGAGCGGTACCTGACGAGGCGCAAGCGTACGCAGCCCATGGGTCGCGCATCCTGCGGGTCGGTCTTTCGCAACCCGCCCGATGAGAGTGTGGGCAAGCTTATCGAGGATTGTGGATTAAAGGGTTTTTCGATTGGCGGCGCGGAAGTTTCGCCCGTTCACGCTAATTTTATCGTTAATAACGGAACTGCCTCGGCCGATGACGTTGCCGCGGTTATCAGACATGTGCACGGAAAGGTGAGGGAGGCGTATGGCATCGAGCTCAGACCGGAAGTTAAATTCCTCGGCTTCTAGAGCATCGAAACCCACCTTCCGCCGCGCCGGAGGGCGTTCCGGCGCGCCTGCCAAACCTCAACGCAATACCGTCGCGCACTCTAAGTCTGTCGGGCATGTTCGACAGGCCAGTCGTCCGGTCGTCGGCTCGCAGCTCGGTAATCGTCCGGCCGCAAAAAAGTCCTCGCGTCCCTCGGTGACGTCAAAGCCTGTTATGGGCGTCAAGCCTGCCCGTCCCATGGCAACTCCTAAGCCCTCGACGGGAGCTAAAGCGCCGCGTCCAGGTCGTACGCTGGGCGCATCGAAACCGCGCTCGCTGACATCGGTGCCGGCTACCGCCAAGAAGCCTTCGAGTAAAAAAGGCGTCAACCCGTTGTCTTCACTTGGGGCGATGGTAAATAAAACATCAGATGCCGCTTCTGTCGTTACAGGCAAAGGCAAAATCGTGGGCGGCGTTCTGGCCGTCTTGGCTGTGCTCGTCGTCGTTGCCATCGTGGTGATTAACTCTGGATTGTTTACCGCCACTGATATTCAGATTCAAGGCAGCGAGCATGTGACGAAGCACGATGCTATCCAGCTGATCGATTTACCCGAGGGAACGTCGCTTTTTAACGTCGATCCCGAGCAGATTACCGAGGACCTCAAGCAGAACCCGTGGGTCTCGGGCGTGGATGTCCAGCGTCAGTTCCCGCATACGCTCATCATTACGCCGATGGAGCGCAAGGTCATCGCAATTGCCTATATCAGCTCCGATGACCTTGCCTGGGCCATCGGGGATGATGACACCTGGATCGCCCCACTGTCGACGTCGGTCGAAGTGGACGACCAGGGCAACGTCATCACGACAGGGCAGGGCTCAAATACCCTGACCGGCATTGATGCCGCGCTGGCGCTCGCTAAGCATTATGGCGCGGTGTTGTTGACTGATGTCTCGGCGGATGTCGCTCCGGTTTCCGGCCAGGCAGTGAGCTCCAAGGCCGTTAAGGCCGGCTTGGATTATGTGCGTGGTTTTTCGAGCGAGTTCTTGGGACAAGTCAAGGACATTTCCACGCCTTCGGTCGAAGCCATCTCGGCAAACCTCAATAACGGCATTGAGGTGTCGCTGGGCGATTCGGACGATATCGCCAAGAAGGAACGCATAGTCACCAAGTTGCTTTCGCAGGTAGAGGGCGTAACGTATATCAATGTGCGCTCTCCGGGCAACTACACATTTAGGAATGCTCCGACCTCGTAGCGCTGGTTGATGCTTTGTTGAGGGGCCATACCACGCCGTTTATCTGGTTTGTTTGGTTTTCACGGTCAATTATTTGACTGATACGTTCATAATGTGCAAACATAATACGGTTTACCTTTGCATTTACTTTCAACCTGAAGGTTAATGTGCGCAGGGGTCGACCCATGCTATGGCTATAACCTTTGTTCGGAGGACCGACATGCACGAGACAGAGATCAACAACTACCTTGCCGTCATTAAGGTGGTCGGCGTCGGCGGCGGCGGTACCAACGCGGTCAATCGAATGATCGAAGAGGGCATCCGCGGCGTCGAGTTTGTTGCCATCAACACCGATGCTCAGGCACTCGCGATCTCTGATGCCGATATCAAGGTGCACATCGGCACCGACCTTACCCGCGGCCTGGGCGCCGGCGCCAACCCCGAGGTTGGCCGCAAGGCTGCCGATGAGTCCCGCGACGACATTGCCGAGGCGCTCGCTGGCGCCGACATGGTGTTCATCACCTGCGGCGAGGGCGGTGGCACCGGTACCGGCGCTGCTCCCATCGTTGCCGATATCGCGATGAACGAGGTCGGCGCACTGACCGTCGCCGTCGTGACCAAGCCCTTCACCTTCGAGGGCCGCAAGCGCAAGAAGAGCGCCGAGGAGGGCATTAAGACCCTCTCCGATTGCGTTGACACCATGATCGTCATCCCCAACGATAAGCTGCTCGACATCGCCGAGAAGAAGACCACCATGCTCGAGGCCTTCGCGATTGCCGATGGCGTCCTTTCCCAGGGCACCCAGGGCATCACCGACCTCATCACCGTCCCCGGTATCATCAACCTGGACTTCGCCGATGTTAAGACCATCATGAAGCAGGCCGGTACCGCCATGATGGGTATCGGTACCTCTTCTGGGGACACCCGTGCCGTCGATGCTGCCCAGCAGGCCATCTCCAGCCCGCTGCTCGAGAGCTCCATCGATGGTGCCACGCGCGTGCTGCTCTCCATCGCCGGTTCCAAGGACCTGGGCATCCAGGAGATCAGCGACGCCGCCGACGTTGTCGCCAACGCTGTCGACCCCGAGGCCAACATCATCTTCGGTACCGTTGTCGACGAGTCCCTGGGCGATCAAGTGCGTATCACCGTCATCGCTACGGGCTTCTCCGACTCCAACGTCAACCGTCAGGACGAGCTCTTTGCTGCTCAGCAGTCTCAGAGCAAGGCAGCTGCCTCCGCCGAGCCGCAGCGCACCGTTCCGGCCACCAGTCCGGCTCAGGCCGCTCCGACCCGCAACGTCGGTGGCACCGAGCTTCCCAACTTCGGCAACGATCAGTTCGAGCTTCCCGACTTCCTGAAGCGCGGTAGCTTCTAGTTCGTTTATCTCAACGACCTGCACGGGGTGTGTCCATTTGGATGCACCCCGTTTTGATTCTCGTTTGTAAACGAAAGCCTCCAATCTCCTTACGTTCCCTTTACGTTTGGTCCCTACCGCTGCGGGTATCCTTTTAGAGAAGTATGACAGCCGTATAAACGCGGGCTGTAGCGGCGATGCCGCGGTACTTGTGTTATTAGGAGGCTTTAGTATGGCAGCACGTGCGGACAAAGTTTCGCGTGTCGACCATGATGGAGTTACGTTGGTGGAGGGCGCGACACCCGATGTTCGCTTTGCCTTCACCGAGCGCGCCGGTGGCGTTTCCGAAGATGCGTACTCCTCACTCAACTTGGGCTCGCATGTTGGCGATGATCCCTTTGCTGTTCAGGAAAATCGTCGCCGCGCACTAGAGGCTATGGGTGCCGCCGAGTGCGAGCACAACCTGCTCGTTCCCAATCAGGTCCATGGTGACCATATCGTTGCGGTGACCTCGAACGGCGCCGACGATCTTGAGGCTGTTCGCGAGCAGATTGCCGAGGGCTGCGACGCCATCGTCTGTACGGCCCATGACGTGCCCGTGCTGCTCTGCTTTGCCGACTGCGTTCCCGTGGTGCTGGTGGCCCCCAGCGGATTTGCCGTGGTGCACTCCGGTTGGAAGGGCACGATTGCACGTATTTCTGCCAAGGCGTGCCAGGCGCTTTGCGATGCTGCCGGCTGCGATGCGAGCGACGTTTCCGCCTATATCGGGCCCCATATCCTGGGTGACGAGTACGAGGTTTCCCAGGAGCTCATGGATCGCTTTGCCGCCGAGTTCTCTTGGATCGATGCGAGTACCTCTCGCATGCTCGATCTTTCCGCTGCCATTTGCGAGGCGCTGGTAGATGTCGGTGTCGACGCGGATAATATCGTGGATACCCAGCTTTCGACCGTGCGTCAGAACGACCGCTTTTATTCCTACCGTAACGAGGACGGCACCTGTGGGCGCCATGCCGCGATCGGCGTGATGCTATGAGAAAGATCGTATCGGTCCTGAGCGCCGCTGTGCTTACGCTTACGCTGTGCGCCTGTTCTTCGGGATCTTCTACCTCTTCCATTACTGTGGCCGGCTCCACGACCTGCCTTCCTATCGCCGAGATTGCGGCAGAGGGCTTTAAGGAGGAGACCGGCATCGACGTGCTCGTTTCCGGTTTGGGTTCTTCCGCTGGCATCGAAGCCGTCAGCGCTGGCACGGCCGATATCGCCAGCTCCTCCCGTGGACTCAATGCCGACGAACAGGATTTGGGCCTGACTCCCATCGTCATTGCCCACGACGGTATCGCGGTCATCGTGAACGACGATAACCCGGTCGATAACCTCTCGACCGAGCAGCTCCGCGATATTTACGCCGGCAAGATCACCAACTGGAAAGAAGTCGGTGGCGAGGACCTGAGGATTCAGGTCATCAACCGAGATGAGGCGTCCGGCACGCGTGAGGCCTTTCGCACCATCGTGATGGACGGCACCCCGTTCGATCGCCGCTCGGCCGTTCTTTCGGGCACGGGCCAGGTGCGCGACGTGGTATCTCGTTCGCGCGGTGCCATTGGCTACATTTCGCTGGGCTTCGTCGATAGCCTCAACGCCAAGACCTCGGTCAAGGCCGTCTCGGTCAATCATGTTGAGGCGTCCGAGAAGACGGTCGCGAGCGGCGGCTATCCCATCTCACGCGACCTTTACTTCTTTGTGAAGGGTGCGCCTTCGCAGCAGGCGCAGGATTACATCGACTACGTGACGTCCGAAAAGATGGACAAGCAGATTCGCGAGGCGGGCTTTATCCCCGTCACCAACGACGAGAAGGGGAGTGAGTAGCATGGAAGCACAGGAAAACTCCCAGACTGAGCGGAATGTTCAGACGCCCAAGAAGCGCGAGCTGGCGCTCGTATCGCGCAGTACCTATATCAAGGAGAAGGCGCTGCAGTGGATCTTCTTTGCCTGCGCGTTCTTGGCGGTCGTTACCGTCATCCTGATTTTTGTCTTTACCACGTACTCGGCGCTGCCCGTCTTTACCGACATCGGTCTGGCGGACTTCTTTAGCTTTACGTGGGCGCCCTCTGAGGGTCACTACGGCATCGTGTCGCTGCTTGCCGGCTCGGGTCTGGTGACCGTCGGTGCGCTCGCCATGGGTGTGCCCCTAGGCGTGGGCACGGCCGTGTATCTGGTCGAGATCGCCAGCAAGCGCGTGCGCAAGCTCATCAGCCCTGCCGTTGACCTGTTGGCCGGCATCCCTTCTATCATCTATGGCTTCTTTGGCATGATCATCATCCGTCCATTTATCGCGCAGCTGACCGGTGGTCTTGGTTTTGGTGCGCTGACGGCGTGGTTCGTGCTTGCCATCATGATCGTCCCTACCATCACCACGCTCACCATCGATGCCCTCAATTCCATTCCCATGGGCATTCGCGAGGCATCGTATGCCATGGGCGCCACCAAGTGGCAGACCATCTATAAGGTCGTGTTACCTGCCGCCAAGCTGGGTATCGTGGATGCCATCGTGCTGGGTATGGGCCGTGCCATCGGCGAGACCATGGCCGTGCTCATGGTCGTGGGTAACGCCCCGGTTATTCCCGACAGCATTGCGAGCCCCATCTCGACGCTCACGAGCCAGATTGCGCTCGACATGAGCTATTCCTCGGGTCTGCATCGCTCGGCGCTGTTCGGCATGGGCGTGGTCCTGTTTATCATTTCCGCCACGCTGGTGGGCATCGTCCGTCTGATTTCCAAGAAGAAGAGGGGGTAGGCTATGTCCGATTCCGTTGACACGACGGTCGATACGACCTCGTCGCGCGAGCGCATCAAGCGTGCCCTTTCCCACGGCAAGAAGGGCCGCATCAACAAGGACCTGTCCAACAAGATCATGCTTGGCGTGTTCCGTGCCGCGGCATACATCACCACGCTGGTGCTGGTCGCTATCATCGCCTACGTGGTCATCAACGGCCTGCCACACATCTCGCTCGACTTTATCTTCGGTTGGCCCCAGGGCGTCAACGCCGAGGGCGGTATTTGGCCCACGATCGTCTCGACCGTCTATGTGACGGCGCTCGCCATGCTTATCTGCACGCCGATCGCTGTGCTGGCAGCCGTCTATCTGGCCGAGTACGCCAAGCAGGGCAAGATCGTCGAGCTCATTCGCTACGCTGCTGACGCTTTGGCCTCGGTGCCCTCCATCGTTATGGGCCTGTTTGGCTACGCCTTGTTTGTCGAGGCTATGGGTCTGGGCCTTTCGATGGTCTCGGCCGCTCTGGCGCTCGCGCTCTTGATGCTTCCCATCGTCATGCGCACCACCGAAGAGGCCATTCGCGCCGTTCCGCGCTATATCCGTTGGGGCGCGTATGGCCTGGGCGCCACCAAGTGGCAGGTTGTCTCCAAGATCGTGCTTCCTTCTGCCTTTGGCCGTATTGCCACGGGCATTGTCCTTGCCATCGGCCGTGCCATTGGCGAGACCGCCGTGGTGCTCTACACCATGGGCCAGGCCATCAATCTACCTATCTCGCCGCTCGATTCCGGCCGCCCCATGACCGTTCACCTGTACCTGCTTGCCAACGACGGCATCAACATGAACGCAGCCTACGGCACCGCGCTCTTGCTGATGGTGATCATTCTGGCCTTCAACCTGTTTGCGCGCTTCCTGTCGCGCAAGCGTCGCTAGTTAAGGAGTCCCATGTCCGTTTATCAGTCCGCTCCCACGCTGGAGCAAGCGGCCATTACGGCCAAGGATTTCAACTTTTGGTACGGTGACTTTCATGCGCTGACGGGGCTCGACCTCAACATCGCCAAAAACGCCATCACCTCCTTCATTGGCCCTTCGGGCTGCGGTAAGTCGACGTTTTTGCGCTGCATCAACCGCATGAATGACCTGATCGAGGGTACGCGCGTCGAGGGCACCATGACGCTCGACGGCAACGATATCTATGCCGAGGGCGTCGACCCGGTCGACCTCCGTCGCCGCGTGGGCATGATTTTTCAGCAGCCCAACCCGTTTCCCAAATCCATCTACGATAATGTCGCCTTTGGCCCTCGTCTGCAGGGCGTGACTAGCAAAAGCGACCTCGATGACATCGTGGAAGAATCGCTCAAGCGCGCCAACCTCTGGAAAGAGGTATCCAATCAGCTCAACAAGGATGGTTTGGCGCTCTCGGGCGGTCAGCAGCAGCGTCTGTGCATCGCGCGCGTGCTTGCGGTGCAACCCGATGTCCTCCTGATGGACGAGCCCTGCTCCGCCATCGACCCCACGTCCGTCTCTAAGGTCGAGGATTTGATGGCCGAGCTGGCGCCCGAGATGACGATCATCATCGTCACGCATTCAATGCAGCAGGCAGCTCGTATCAGCGACTACACCGCATTCTTCTTGCAGGAAGTTGCCGGTGAGCCTGCCACGCTCATCGAGTATGGTCAAACCGACGCGATCTTCACCAGCCCGGTGGACTCGCGGACGGAAGACTATATCACCGGCCGCTTTGGCTGATCGGTGCGACTAGTCCCAAGCCGATCGGACCTGGTCCGGTGCGTATTCACTGTGCGGGCGGCATGACCGCACCCAACTGATTGGAGTGAACCATGCGTAAACTGTTTTCCCGTCAGCTCATCGAGGCCCGCCACGAGATGCTGAGCATCTACGAGGCCGTCGATCTGGCCCTCCACGATGCCGTTAAGGCCTATGTGACCGACGACCGCAAGCTCGCCACCAAGACCAAGAAGCGCACGCTTTCGATTGACGCGCGCTGCGCCAACTTGGAGGCCGTGTGCTACAACCTGATCGCCACGCAGTCGCCGGTCGCCTCCGACTTCCGCTTGCTGCAGACGATTATCTACGTCGACTTTAACCTGCAGCGCATGACCGATAAGGTTCGCCAGATCTGCCGCGCCACGCGTCACATGGTCAAGGCCGACATCTCGCTGCCCCAGGAGCTCGTCGGTACGGTTGAGGCCGAGGCCGAAGCTGTTTACCAGGTGCTGGGCTCTTCGCTTTCTGCGCTCGTTACCAATGACATGTCCATCATCTGCAACCTGGCCGTCGAGGACGAGCCAGTGCACGCCGCCTACGAGAAGTTCTTCCGCACCTTTAACCGTATGGATACGGGCGACTTTATGGACGACGACGGCAACTATGACGACCTGCGCCGCGCCATCATGGTTTCGCGCTATCTCGATCGCATCGCTTCGATTTCCATCGATGCCGCTTGCCGTCTGACCTTCCTGTTGACTGGTCAGCGCATGAACGCCGGCGATATCGCCCGTGTGGACGAGGATGAGCTCGAGAGCATGCGCGTGCCTTCGGGCGAGGGTGTTATCATGAGGCCCGCCGTCGACGCGCACTACGTTGCCAAGGTGCCCGCCAACGAGCTCAGCGAGGGTCTTCGCTACCTGCTCGATCATCTTGAGGACGAGGACGATGGCGAGGACGACGAGGAGTAACTAGCCCCGTTCGTCGAAAGATTGTAAATACCTAAGTGAGCGCGGCCTTGCACATGCGGGGCCGCGCTCTTGCGTTAGCATGGGACTACTTGTTTGGCTGTCAGCGGAGGCGATTGGCAATGGATAACTATTTGGACTTGATGCGCGCTCGCCGCGAGCAGATTCTGGAACGTTTTTATGCGGCGCTCGATCACGCGGGCCGCCCCCACGACGACGCGCGCCTCATTGCCGTGTCCAAGACCGTTGGTGTCGATGAGACTGTTGCTGCCATCCAGGCGGGGTATCGCCATTTTGCCGAGAACCGCCCGCAGGAGCTGGTTCGCAAGCTCACGGGTCTGGCGGAGCATCCGGAGTTGCCCGAGGTGCGCTTCGATATGATCGGCAACCTGCAGACCAATAAGATCAATGCGGTGCTGGGCTCAGCCGAGCTGATTCACTCGGTGGGTTCGCTGCATCTGGCGCAGGCGATCTCGAGCCGTGCTGTCCGCAAGATTAAGGCAGGCGAGCTCGCCGGCCCCCAGCGTGTGCTCATTGAGGTCAATGTGAGTGGTGAGGAGTCGAAGGGAGGCTTTTCGCCCGATGAGATTCGCGCCGCCGCGGGTGAGCTTGCGGAGCTTGAGGGAATTTGCGTGCAGGGGCTTATGACTATGGCGCCCCGGGGGAATAAGGATGTGGCACGCCGCACCTTTGCGGGGCTTCGTGAGCTGAGGGATGAGCTGGAGGCGGCACATCCCGATTTGAACCTGCCTGAGCTTTCCTGCGGCATGAGCGAGGACTTTGAGCCTGCCCTTGAGGAGGGCTCTACGCTCGTTCGCCTGGGCAGGGTAGTATTTAGCCCGGAGTTTGCAGTAAAATAAGGCTCTGAAGTGCGCACTGATTATCGGGGCGCCTGCACTAAACCGCGAGAGGACACAACCATGGGCTTCCTTGACGAGATTAAAAATAAGATGCACCTGGGCGGCCAGCAGGGTTACGACCAGGGTTATGGCCAGGACGACGACTACGGCTACGATGACGGCTATGACGATGGTTATCAGGACAACGGCTACAGCGGTGCTTCGGGCGAGGGCTTCTACACCCAAGATGAGCCGAGCAACGGCCTGCTTGGTCAGACGCGCCGTGGTGAAGCTGAGTCGGTTGCCGTGTATACGCGCTCCGGTCAGCTGGTCGGCGATGACTCTCGCCATGCCACGACGTATAACCCGCCTTCGCGCTCGCAGGACAGCGTTGCGAGCGGTTATCGTCCTGGTGCCTATGACACGCCGTCGAGCTACGCCGAGAACACCCGCGCCCGTGCCGCCGCTGCGCCCACGCCTGCACCGAGCGATGCCTCGGCCTATGCGAGCAATATCATCAACGCCACGCCGCAGCTGCCGGCCTATGTTCTGCGCCCCGAGAGCTATGACGACGTGGAGACCGTGGTGCGCCGCGTTCGCACCAAGCAGCCTGTCGCACTGATTTTTGTGGGCGTACGCACCGAAGTTGCCAAGCGCGTCTTGGACTTCTCTTACGGCTTTGCCTGCGGTCTGGGCGCCACGGTCAAGGAGGTAGGCGACCGCGTGTTCATGGTGCTGCCCGCCGGTTGCGAGGTCAAAGATTCCGATCTCAAGAAGCTTCGTGCCGACGGCTACCTTAAGTAAAGACAAGACGAGGAGATTCCCATCAACATCTACACTATCGTCCAGCTGGTCAACACGCTGTTCAACTTCTATTCCACGCTCATTGTCGTCTACTGCTTTATGACGTGGATTCCCATGAAGCAGGGTGGTTTACTTCAGGATATTGCTGCGGTGCTCGATAGCGTGTGCGGTCCGTGGCTCAACCTGTTCCGTCGTTTCATTCCGCCGATGGGCGGTATCGATTTTTCGCCGGTCGTTGCGATTATTGCGTTGCAGTTGGTGCAGAGGCTGGTTCTGCAGCTTCTTATAGGTATACTCGTATAGAACTGACTTTGTAACTTACATCGGGCGTGTAGCGCCGAGGCGATGAAAAAGGAGACTTGTTATGGCTATTACCCCTGCTGACATCCAGGCTCAGACTTTCTCTGAGGCCAAGCGCGGCTATGATCCCGCCGAGGTCGACGTCTTTTTGGAGACGCTGTCCTCAGAGGTTGACGCCATGCTTGCCAAGATCGTTGATCTTAAGGGTCGCCTGACCGCCACCGAGCAGCAGCTTGCCGACGCGCAGGCTCAGCTTGCCCAGGCCCAGGATACCGCCGCTCAGGCCGTTCCTGCCGCGCCCGTGGCTGCTCCCGCCCCTGACTTCTCCGCTCAGGAGCGTCAGATTTCCGCTGCCCTGATCGCTGCCCAGCAGACCGCTGAGACCATCGTCAACGATGCCAACGAGAACGCTGAGCGTATCCGCAACGAGGCTGACGCTAAGGCCCGCGAGGTTATCCGCCAGGCTCTGACCGAGAAGCAGGCCGAGCTCGAGGAAATCGATCGTCTCAAGGCTTCCCGCGAGGAGTTCAAGGCCGAGTACCTCAAGCTCATCCAGCACTTCATGGACGATGCCCAGAACTCCTTCCCGGCCGACCTCATGGCCTCCACGCCGGTCGGTTCTGCCGCTTCTCCTGCGGTGACTGTTCCCGCTGAGCCGCTGCCCGTCGCTGACCCGGTTGTCCCCGTGGCCGATCCCTTCGCCCCGATCGACAACTTTGCCGCCGACGACCTGGACTAGCATCAGAGCTACAATCTAGTGTCCTTAAGAGGAGCTCGCACCTGCGGGCTCCTTTTTTGTGGCTGTATACGGGTTGGGAAACAAAACGCCGAGCTCTGCATGCGATAGGACAGAACTCGGCGAAGGGCGCTTGGTAAAAGGTAGATTTTAAGGTATGTCTAAAAACTACTTGAGGAGGAAGTTGGAGAGGGGAATAGTGCGGGCCTCGCGATGCTCGGGATCGGCGATGTGGTCGGCGGGATAGCCACAGACGAGCATGTGATAGGGATAGACGCCCTTGGGCAGATTGAACTGCTCCTCTGCCACCTCAGGCTTAAAATGGCATACCCAGCACGTTCCCAGGCCCTGCTCGGTGGCCTCCATCATCATCTGATCACACACGATGGACGTATCGATTTCACTGGAATTCATCTGGTCATACGGGCGCACCCAAGCATCATCGGTAACGCTGCAAATAAGGAAGACAAGCGGAGCCCCAAAGATGGACCCATCACGAGCAAACCGAGGCTGACAAGCAGCAGCCTTCTCCAACAGCTCAGGCGTATCCAGCACCATCACACGGGCTGGATGATTATTACAAGCAGAAGGAGCAATCCGCCCCGCCTCAACAATGGCATCCACTACCGACTGCTCAACAGGACGGTCCTCAAAAGAACGACAAGAATACCGACCACGAGCCAGATCCAAATAAGACATACAAGCCCTCCTAAAATTAAAAATCAAACAAACCAAAAGTAACCCAAAGAGTACCCAAAGCAGCAATCAGCCAAACGCTCATCAAGGGCCAAAGTGTCCGAACGGATACCAAAGGTCCCTTCAGCCAAACCCCCGTCGCGCTAAATCTATCAGCCAAAGTTCCCAATGGTGGTGCATAAGGGAGCGGGCCCGGCCACTAATAACCTTTTGAACGACTCTGCTTGCAGCCGGAGTGAAAAAGGTTATTAGTGGCCGGGCCCGCGACCGGTGGGACATGTACCCCCAATTAACTGTTCTTCATGACAATCGAATCCACGACATCGGCCACATTCTCGCAGCAGTCGGCGCAGTACTCCAGGAAGGCGTACACGTCACGCCAAGCGATGACCTCGAGCGGGTCCTTGCCGTTAACGTGCAGGTTACGCATGGCGTTGATATAGAGCTCGTCGGCCTCGGACTCGATGGTGTTGATCTGGATGACGAGCTCGCGCAGCGTTTTGGACTTGCGGTAGTTGGGCAGCTCGACCATCAGGTCTTTCATGGCGCGGCAGGCGTCGGTCACCTTGTGGGCGATCACGATGGCATCGGGATGGATGCTCTGGATGTTGGTGAAGTAGACGCGCTGCACGACGCCCTCGATACGGTCGAGCACGGTGTCGAGCGAGCAGCTCATCAGGTTCAGGTCCTCGCGCTCAAGCGGGGTGATAAAGGCCGTGAGCAGGGCGTCCTCGAGCTCATGGTGCTTCATGTCGGCCGCATGCTCAATCGCATGCATCTCCTCGAGCATGTCGTGGATCTGCGCCGGGTCGAAGTTCTCAAAAATCTTGATGAGCAGCTCTGCGGCCTGGACGGCGAGGTCGGCGCAGGCGACGTAGTTATCGAAGTAGAACGAATCGGGTTTCTTTGCCATGGGTGGGTCCTTTCGAGGCGAAGACGGGTGGGCGATGCATTGCAGTCCGGATGGACGCTCGGTGTGGCTAGAGGAACATCATGAACAGCTTGGCCATGACAAAGCTGATGAGTCCGCAGGCGGGGAAGGTGAAGAACCAGGTGAACATCATGTCCTTGACCACGCCGAAGTTGATGGCCGAGAGGCGCTTGACGGCACCGACGCCCATGATGGCGCAGGTCTTGATGTGGGTGGAGGACACAGGGATACCGGTAAGGGTGGCAAGCAGCAGATTCGCGGCGCCTGCGAGGTCGGCGGAGAAGCCCTGATACTTCTCGAGCTTGACCATGCTCTGGCCGACGGACTTGATGATGCGCTCGCCGCCTACACTGGTGCCGATGCCCATGGTGGCCGAGCACAGCAGCATGATCCAGATGGGGATGCCGGCGTCGCCGACGCTCGTCTGGCCGTTGGCGAAGGCGACACCTAAAAAGAGCACGCCGATGAACTTCTGCCCATCCTGCGCGCCGTGCATAAAACTCATGGCCGCAGCACTCGCGATCTGAGCGTATTTAAAGAAGACGTTGGCACGTCGCCTATTGGCGGCGGCAAACAGAATAGAGACGAGTTTGCACAGGATCCAGCCCATGACAAAGCCCAGACCGATGGAGAGCGCCAGGCCGTAGATGACCTTCATCCACTCGTGGACGTTGACGCTGTTCGCGCCGCCGAGGGCGATGGCAGCACCGGTCAGGCCGGCGATAAGGCTGTGGCTTTGCGAGGTGGGGATGCCAAAACGCGACGCTGTGGCGCCGTAGACGACGATGGAGAAGAGCGCCGCGCAGAGGCACGCGAGTGCCATGGTGCTGTTTCCGCCAAAGTCGACGATATGTGAGATGGTGTTGGCGACGCTCGCGTTAAAGTGCGTCATGATGAGCACGCCCAAGAAGTTGAATGCGGCGCTCATGAGGATGGCGGCGCGGGCGGGCATGCAACGCGTGGTGACGCAGGTCGCGATGGCGTTGGGCGCGTCGGTCCATCCGTTGACGAAGATGGCGCCGAGCGCGAGGATCACGGTGACGGCAAGGACTGGGTTCGACACAAGCTGGCCGAGGAAGGTTGAGAACGTTACGTCCATATATGGGCTTTCTCGAAGTTTGCAGACACGTTACAAAAACATGATAAATCGTATCACCTCCTGCGGGTTTCTTTACCGAGTTCTGATGGGAGAAGTGAATTTTTTGGCACTAACATTGAATATTAGCCCTGTTGACCGCGGGTGTTCTTTTTGCTAACACGCCATGAGGACACGTGCGCGCGTCCCAACATCCCAAAACCACAGTCTGTTCGCTTTACAACATACAAACATGCGTTCGATAATAGGGACCATGGAATACCGACAGACAGATGGCAAAACTCGACGCGTGCACAAGCAGTATGTGGACGTCGTGGCCCGCATCCTTGCGGGCGGACAAGTCGTGCCGGTCACCGTCTGCTGGGTTGACGGCCGTTGTTTTACGATCGACGAAATTATCTCGACCACCGGGTTTGGCCTGACGGTTCACGGCATTCGTACGGCAACCTATAAGGTACGTTTTGGCGGACATGCGACCGAGTTGTATCTGGAGGACCAAACGCGTGAGCGGGCGGACGGCTCGCAGGCGCACGTGATGCGTTGGTGGGTCTGGGCTTTTGATCGTACGCTCGAGGGCGAGCGCCGCAGGTAAGAGCGCGCGGCATTCGGGTACAATGGCAGGAATCTTGTCACCTACGGCGCTGTTGTGGCGCTTTTTGAAAGGACGAAGCTATGAACGATATCCAGGGCTATCAGAACGGCCCCGTCGAGACCGGCGCAAGTCGCGCCAAGGAGATGTCGCCGCGCGCGTACAATCTCGCCATATCTGCCCTGATCTTCTTGGGCTTTTGCGCCATGGGTGCCGGCGCCTACTTTACGAGCACCATGTCGTTTGCGCGCATGATGATGAGCGGCGCCGCCCTGCCACTGGTCTTTGGCTCGTTTATTTTAACCATCGTCGGCATGGTCATGATGTCGGCTGCTGCGGGCAAGCAGTCCGTGGGTCTGTCCCTTGTGGGCTACGTAATCTTTGCGAGTACCTTCGGCCTGACCGCGTCGTTTGGCCTTGCCAACTACGACCTGCCCACCATCAACACTGCCTTTATCGCCACGGCCGCCATCACCTTTGTCTTTGGCGCCTTGGGCGTGACGTTCCCCAAGTTTTTCCAGCGCGTATATGGCATCGGCTTTGGCATTCTGCTCGCCACTATTCTGGTTGAGATCGTGCTGATGTTCATGGGCGTCTCGCAGACCATCACCGACCTGATCGTGATCGTGGTGTTCGCCGGCTTTATTGGCTACGACACCTATGTTGCCACGACGGTGCCGCCCACGCTGCCCAATGCGGTGCTCATGGCGTCCAATCTGTTCGTGGACATTATCAACGTGTTCCTGCGCATCCTGAACATCCTCGGTCGTCGCGACTAGCGCGGTGGATTGCAGCGTTTCTTGTCGGACGCGGTAAAACGATGTGAAAGGCGGTCCTTCGGGGCCGTCTTTTTTGTACGCGGCGGGGTATCATGGATGGGAAAAGCCGATAGCGGCAGCGACAGGAAAGGTGGCCACGTATGGCAGACGTCGACAACAGGAACCGTAACCGCAGGTCCAACCGAGCGGGTCAGCCCAATCCCAAGCGCGAGGCCCGTGCCAAGGCCGCCGAGCGTCACGTGGCAACTGTGTCCGAAGCGTGCGCCAAGGATATCGAGCGTTCGCTTGCCGGTGTTCGCGAGTTTGACGGTATGCCTGCCGGCTTTGTCGCGGCGATGAAGGCCAAGGTTCAGAGTGCTGTGGCCGCCGAAGAGCAGGTCGCCGAGGACGTCGAGAACGCGGAGACTGCCGAGGTCGAGGCGGCGCCCGAGCCCGTCGAGGAGCCTGCCGAGGAAATCGCCGAAGCTGAGTCCGCGCCTGCTGAGGAGCCCGCTCCGGTCCTGCCCGAGGTCACTGTGCTTGATGCCTCCGCCACGCAGGCAATCCTCGATAACGGTCGCGGCTATGCGCAGTTCTGCGATATGGCCGTGCTTGCCTTTGCCTCGTTTACCAATCCGGGCGGCGGTTATATCCAGGGCTACCTGGGCCAGGAGGCGACGCTCTGCGCCGATTCGTACCTGTACAACGTGCTCGACAAGCAGCGCAAGTGGTACGGCGAGAACCGTCGCCGCAACATCAACTGCGAGCTCTACCGCAACCGTGCGCTGGTGGTGCCCGCGGTGCGCTTTGACCGTAACCACGTGCATGCGTATGCCGACGTGATTGTGGCCGCTGCGCCCAACGTCAAGCGTGCCCGCCAGGAGTACCGCGTGAGCGACGACGCCCTGTTGGATGCCCTGCGCGACCGTATCCGCTTTGTCCTTGCCATCTGCGATGAGCTGGGTCGCGAGAAGCTCGTGCTGGGTGCTTGGGGCTGCGACAATAACGGCTTTGACGCTGAGGCGGTAGCCGAGCTCTTCCGTAAGGAGCTCGCGTCGGGCGACTTTAAGGTCAAGCAGGTGTTCTTTGCCGTGCCCTCTACGCGCTGGGATGAGGACTTTGCCAAGTTCGAGCACGTGCTGGCAAAGTTCCCCGAGCGCAACGAGGAGTCCTATGCCCAGGTTGCCGCCCGCGCCGCAGCCGCTCGTGCCGCCGAGCAGGCCCAGGCTGCCGCCGAGGATGATGAGGATGAGGACGACTGGCGCAAGTACCTGTAAGCGGCGCGCGTGATGTGATATGCCAAGCCGACGGGAGGGATCGCCCCGTCGGCTTTTTACTGAATGGGGAGCTCAAGATGAAAAACGTTCTGTGCTTTGGTGACAGCAACACCTATGGCTATGATCCGGCTGGTATGCGCGATGGCACTGCGGTGCGCTATGCGCAGGATGTGCGCTGGTGTGGTGTGGCCCAGCGCGACCTGGGTGAGGGTTGGCATGTGATTGAGGAGGGGCTCAACGGCCGCACGACGGTGCGCGACGATATGTGCCATCTGGACACCAACCTCAACGGCATTCGCGCGCTTCCGATGCTGCTCGAGGCCCATAAGCCGCTGGACGCCATTGTGATCATGCTAGGCACCAACGACTGTAAGACGGTCTTTAACGTGACAGCTTCCGATATCGCCCGTGGCGCTATGGCGCTGATTCGCGCCGTCCGCGCGTTTCCGTGGACCAACGCCGCGCCTTGTCCACGCATTCTGCTGATGGCTCCTATCAAGATCAAGCCGCAAATCGCCGATGTGTATATGACCGACTTTGACGAGCATTCCGTCGAGGCCTCGGAGCATTTTGGCGAGTACTACGCGCACGTGGCCGAGCAGTTTGGCTGCGACTTTTTGAATGCCGCCGAGTTTGCCGAGCCGGGCGATATCGACTACCTGCATATGATGCCCGAAAGCCACGAGAGCTTGGGACATGCCGTGGCAGCCAAGCTCCAAGAGATGCTCGGTGAGTAGCACGGCCCCAAACCACCACAGAGTTCCCCTTGCGGGGGCTTGTTTCGTTTGTTTGTCTTGATCTGTAACAGTTCCAAGGCCGAAAACGGGCTAGATGTTACAGATTAAGATTATTTAGGTCGATATCGATTGTTTGTCTTGATCTGTAACATCTAGGGTCGATTTTGCCGAGTTACTGTTACAGATCGAGATGTTTGTGGGAGCCACCGCAAAGGTGCCTGTCCCCTTTGCGGCGGTTTTGGGCTGCGAATCTTAATATTGCCACATGTGGTTGACGGGGCCGGAACCTTTGCCCATGTCAAAGCCGGCGGCGAGAGCGCCGGTTAGGTAGGCCTTGCCCGCGTTGACGGCATCGGCAAGATCCATACCCTGGGCCAGCGCGCAGGCGATGGCGGACGAGAGCGTGCAGCCGGTGCCGTGTGTGTTGTCGGTCTCGATGCGCTTGTGGCGGAACCACGTGGTGAGTGGATCTCCCAGATGGTTGCCCTCGTCATCGAGTGGCGCGGGTTCGGCCAGTACATCGTTGGCCTCGTTGACAAGATGTCCACCCTTAACGAGGGATGCGCAACCAAAGCGGCGGGTGAGGAGCATGGCAGCATTTTGCTGCGTGCGCTCGGAGTCGACCTCGTAGTCGAGCAGGGCCATGGCCTCGGGAATATTGGGCGTGATAACCGTCGCTAGCGGGAACAGGCGGCGGGTGAGCGCCTCGGCGGCATCTTCGGCAATCAGCCGCGCGCCCGAGGTGGCTACCATGACGGGGTCGACTACCACGTTTGTCGCGTTCCAGGCGCTCAGGCGGTCGGCGATAACATCGATAATCTCGGCAGAGGAAACCATGCCAATCTTGACGGCGTTGGGGCGGATATCGTCAAAAACGGCATCGATCTGCGCCGCGACAATATCCGGGGAGATGTTCTGCACGGCGGTGACGCCCAGGGTGTTCTGTGCGGTGATGGCGGTGATGGCCGTCTCGGCATACAGGCGGTGCGCCGTGATGGTCTTGATGTCGGCCTGAATGCCGGCGCCACCGCTGGAATCGGATCCTGCGATGGATAGAACGGCAGGTACCTTACTGCGATCCATGTTCGCTCCCTTGTTCGGTCGGAATCAAATGGGTCTATAAGCCAGCATTATAAAGATGCCCGGGCCGACTCTATGTCGAACCCGGGCGGGCGATGCAATCTTTACGCAAATGCAAGCAAATGTTCACACGTCAACAATTGACAGGCACCGGCTCGCCGCCAGAAGCGGCCGCGGCGACAGGGCTAGTCCTCCATGCCAAGGTCGATCGTGGTGCCCTCGAAGATCTTGTTGACGGTTCGGACGGCGCACATCTTGCCACACATGGTGCAAGTGCCCTCGGTGGCGGCGGGGGACTCCTCGTAGCGCTTCTTGCCCGTAACCGGGTCGAGCGCGCACTTCCACATGGCGTCCCAGTCGAGCTTGCGGCGTGCCTGGCCCATCCTGTCGTCCATGTCGCGGGCGTGGGGCACCTTCTTGGCGATATCGGCGGCGTGTGCGGCGATCTTGGTGGCCATGAGGCCGTCGAGCACATCCTGGGCGTTAGGCAGGCATAGGTGCTCGGCCGGTGTCACGTAGCACAGGAAGTCGGCACCGGAGCTGGCGGAGATGGCGCCGCCGATGGCGGCGGTGATGTGGTCGTAACCCACGCCGATATCGGTCACCAGCGGTCCGAGCACATAGAACGGAGCATTGTGGCACAGGCGCTTCTGCAGTTTCATGTTGGCGGCGATCTCGTCGAGCGCCATGTGACCCGGGCCCTCGACCATGACCTGGACGCCGGCGGCCCAAGCGCGCTTGCACAGCTTGCCCAGCTCGATCATCTCAGCGGTCTCGGTGGCGTCGTTGGAGTCGTAGAGACAGCCCGGGCGGCAGGAGTCGCCGAGCGAAATCGTCACGTCGTACTCGTGGCAAATCTCGAGCAACTCGTCGTAGAACTCATAGAACGGGTTCTCGTTACCGGTGACCTCCATCCAGCCAAACAGCAGTGAACCGCCGCGGCTCACGATGTTCATCAGGCGGCCGGTCTCCTTAAAAGTCTTGGTGACCGACTTGTTGATGCCGCAGTGGATGGTCATAAAGTCCACGCCGTCCTCGGCGTGCGCGCGCACGACCTCGAACAGGTCGTCCTTGGTGAGCTTGACCAGCGGCTTTTCCATGTAGCCGATGGCGTCGTACATGGGGACGGTGCCCACCATGAGCGGCGTCTCGTCGATGAGCTGCTGGCGGAACTGGCGCGTCTTGCCCGAGTTGGAGAGGTCCATGATGGCGTCGGCGCCGTAGTCCTCGGCGATCTTGACCTTCTTCCATTCCTCGGCGGCATCGGCCTTGTCGCCCGAGATGCCCAAGTTCACGTTGACCTTGGTGGACAGGCCTTCACCGACGCCAAAGGCGCGCATGCCTTTTTTGATGTGCACGATGTTGGCGGGAATGGCGATACGGCCGTCGGCCACGCGCTCGCGGATGTACTCGGGGTCGCGATGCTCGCGCTCGGCGACTTCCTTCATCTGCGGCGTGATCTGCCCGGCACGGGCGAAGTCGATTTGCGTGACGAGCTTGGGCTCGGTCTGTGTGCTCATTGGCACGGCTCCCTTCGTTGGCATTACCCATATCAGGTTTGCGGGTCAGGGCGGGCGCGCCCAGTCTCAGCCTGCCGTCTTGTCCTGCAAGCTCCCCGTTTATGTAATGGGCTCAAGTATAGCTCGAATGGGTACGATTGGCCTAACGAGCGTGCCTGTGGGGAGACGTACATGGAAGACAAGCATCTATATCGAGAGACACAATGGGATGTATCGGCCGAGGAAAGCCGTGCGCACCATGGGTTGGTCGCGATTGGTTTTGCGGTGCTTGCCGTGCTGGTGATTGCCTTTTGTATCTGGACGTTTGGTGGTCGCGGCGGCGCTGCATGGGAGTTCGAGGCCGACGATGCCCTGCCGATCATGACAGTGAAGGTTACGGGCGGCAATACCGTTGCCGCGCCGGGCGACTATTGGTATCCGCGCGACGAGTTTGTGCAGCTGCAGCTGAGCGGCGGGTCTATTCCGGGCGAAGAAATCGAACGCGTGACGTTTGATGCGACGCTCAAAACGCTGACGGTGAAGCTCAAAGATCAAGGGGACGTGCCCACGACCATGGACATTGCGCTGACGGAATGGCGCTTGGAGCCCCCGGCGGGCGCTGCGGTATCCGAGGTGGAGCACGTTAAGATTACCTACCAAGATGGCTCGACGAGCGAGATTGCAAAGGCCGATGGCTTGGCGGAGTAACGAGGTGTTTGGAAACGGCGGGTCTATTGTGCCTGCGCGTTCATGAAAACCAGGGTGTTTTTGTCTGAAAGCTCGGGGATGTGTCGATAGCCGATGTTGAATGCGGTAAGTTCGCTTGCATCCTCGAGCTTGTTTTCTGCCATCCAGCGCACCATGGAGCCGCGTGCCTTTTTGCTGGCGGTCGAGCGCTGGATGGGCTTGCCGTTGCGGATGCCTTCGCCAAAGAGGCATGTGACGACCGTGGCATCGGTGGTGAGGCGGGGCAGAACGGCTTTGGCGTATTCCGCGCTCGCGAGGTTGACGATCGTAGCGTTGGAGCCCGCCGGAGCGATGGCCCGTGCGAGCTTGTCGCCCCAAAACGCATAGAGGTCTCGGGCATCGTCGACGGCAAGCTTCGCGCCCATCTCCAGCCGATACGGTTCAACGGCATGAAAGGGGCGTACGCATCCGTAAAGGCCCGAGAGGATCCACAGATGGTCTTGCAGCCATGCGAGCTGCGCGGAATCCATCACCTCGGGCGCCATGCTCTGGTATTGAATGCCGTGGTAGGACATGACGGCAGGGGAGAGGTGACGGGCGAGTGCGGGATTGTCGAGATCGCCGTTTTTCAGGATGGGCCCAAATTCATGCAGGGTGTTGAGGCAAGGCCCCAGCAGTTTGTCACTCACGTTCCATAGCGCCTGCAGGCCGCCGCTGCCTTCATTTCGTTCGATATCTAGCAGTGCGCGGTGGAGGTGAGTCGTCTCGCGCGCAAAAGGTGGAATGCCCAGGACTTCAAAAGCATCTTGGGCCGCACGCATCTGCTTGGCGGGCGAAATGATGACCTGCAGCATGGACTCTCCTCTGCCAAAAAAGAAGTTGCGGTGGAATACGGTCTGTTTTGGCCGTTTAGGGGCCAGTTTAGTCCGTATTTCACCGCAACTGATGAAGGGTTGGTTAGGCGCGCTCGATGAAGGCCTTGTAGCCGCGATAGGCCTCGTAGATGTCGGCCTTGTTGGCGACCTCCCACAGGGCGTGCATGGACAGGACGGCAACGCCGGAGTCGATGACGTTCATGCCGTACTTGGCCATGATGTAGGCGATGGTGCCGCCGCCGCCCGCGTTGACGCGGCCGAGCTCGCAGGTCTGGAAGTCCACGCCTGCCTCGTCCATGATGTCGCGGATGAGGGCCACATACTCGGCATCGGCGTCGTTGGAGCCACCCTTGCCGCGGCTGCCCGTGTACTTGTTAAAGCACAGGCCACGACCCATAAAGGCTGCGTTCTTGGTCTCGAACTTGCCGGCGTAGCCCGGGTCGAAGCCGGCGGACACGTCAGAGGAGAGCATGCGGCTGTGGGCGAGTGCACGGCGCAGGGCCAGCGGGCTATCTTCGCCGGCGAGCGTCATGATCTCGGCGACGGTGTTCTCGAAGAAGCGGCTCGTCATGCCGGTGGCACCCACGGAACCGATCTCCTCCTTGTCGACGATGAGTGTGATGCTCGTGCGCTCCACGTTGGCGACGTTGATCTGGGCGACCATGGACGGATAGGCGCAGACACGGTCGTCGTGGCCATAGCCCAGAATCATGGAGCGGTCGAGGCCCATGTCGCGGGCCGGGCCGGCGGGTACGACCTCGATCTCGGCGGAGAGGAAGTCCTCCTCCTCGACGTCGTACTGCTCCTTGAGGATATCCAGGAACATCTGCTTGACGGGTTCCTTGGGGGCGTCCTTGTCGTCCTCGTCAAACTTGACGGGGCGGCCGCCCACGATCACGTCGAGGATCTCGGCATCGACGGCGTCCTTGGCGGGCTTGGCCATCTGCTCGCTCGAGAGGTGGATCAGCAGGTCGGAGATGGTAAAGACCGGGTCGTCGGCCTTGTCACCGATGTTGATGTCGACGGTGGTGCCGTCCTTTTTGCAGATGACGCCCACGAGTGCGAGCGGGGAAGCGACCCAGTGGTAGCTCTTGACGCCGCCATAGTAGTGCGTGTCGAGATAAGCCATGTCGCCGGCCTCGAAGGCGGGGTTCTGCTTGAGGTCCAGGCGCGGCGAGTCCACGTGGGCGCCCAGGATGTTAAAGCCCTGCTCGAGCGGGGCGGTTCCCAGGTTGACGAGCATCAGGTCCTTGCCGTGGTTGGCGGCGAACACCTTGTCGCCGGCCTTGAGCTCGCGGCCCTCGGCGATCACAGTCTCCAGGTCGACGTAGCCCGCCTCCTCGGCCATCTTGATGCCGGTCTTGACGCACAAGCGCTCGGTCTTGTTCTCGCTCAAAAACTGCTTATAGCCGCGGCAAAGCTCCTCGAGCTCCTCGATTTGCTGTGGCGTGTACTTTTTCCATGCGCAGGGACGCTCCATGACGCAGGCTCCTTTCGGATCGATCGTGCTGGTTGATGTACCGTGAGCCATCGTATCACGCGCGGGCCCGCGGCGGCGGGGAAGCTTGATGTGCTGTGGCTGTGGGGCGGGGAGCGTGTAAACTGGTGTGAGCAAGCCGTGCCCAGCCCAAAGCGAGGTATTCAATATGTCTGACAAGCGCCGTACCTTTGCCGTCATCGACGGCAACTCGCTCATGCACCGCGCCTTCCACGCCGTGCCGCCCACCATGAACGCGCCGGACGGTCGTCCCACCAACGCGATCTTTGGCTTTTTGAATATGTTCCTCAAGATGATTGACGCCTTTAATCCCGACGGCGTTGTCGTGGCGTTTGACAAGGGCAAGCCGCGCGTGCGCATGGAGATGCTGCCGCAGTACAAGGCTCAGCGCCCGCCCATGGACCCCGATCTGCACGCACAGTTTCCCATGATTAAGGAGCTGCTCGCCGCACTCAACGTGCCGATTTTGCAGTCCGAGGGCTGGGAAGGCGATGACATCTTGGGCACTATGGCGCGCCTGGGCGAGCAGGCCGGCTGTGATATGTTGCTGGTGACCGGTGATCGCGATATGTATCAGCTCGTGACCGAGCACGTTAACGTGGTCTCGACCCGCAAGGGCCTGTCCGACGTGGCGATCATGACGCCCGAGAGCGTGGACGATCTGTATCACGGCATCACGCCGGCGCTCGTGCCCGATTTTTATGGTCTGAAGGGCGACACGTCCGACAACATCCCCGGCGTGCCGGGCATCGGCCCCAAAAAGGCGAGCGCGCTCATTGCGCAGTACGGTAGCCTGGACGAGGTCATCGCACACGCCGACGAGGTCAAGGGCAAGATGGGAGAAAACCTGCGCGCGCACATCGATGATGCGCTGCTGAGCCGCAAGGTCGCAACCATCCGCACCGATGCGCCTGTCGAGCTCGACTTTGACGAAACATCCTTCCCGGCGTTTTCTGCCGATGAGGTTTCCGCGGCGCTGGGTACGCTTGGTATCACCGCCATGCAGAACCGTTTCTTGGCACTGATCGGTGACGAGGGTGGCGCTGCTGCCAGCACGTTTGAGATTCCCGCCGTTTTGCGCGCAGCCGGCGGCGATGCTGGCGCGCTTGGTGCCGTTGCGGCTGAGGTCTCCCGCGTGATTGATGCCGGCGAGTGGGTCGCCGCCGTGGTGGACGATGACAAGGAAGAGGGCGCGCTCTTTGGGCTGACGCGCACGCTGTGGTTGGCGACGTCCAAGGGCCTGTTTGCGCTCGAGGAGGGCGACAGCGGTGCGGCGGCTGAGGTTGAGGGCTTCAACTTCGCCCACGGCGTGATTGCCGGCGTGCTCGCGCGTCTGTTTATGGAAGGCCGTGTGGCGAGCCCGGATATGAAGGCGCTTCTGCATGAGCTTTCGCCCATCGATTCTTCTGAGCTCGAGCTCATGGATCCGCTGGCAGTCGATTCCACGCGCATCTTCGATACCGTTGTTGCCGCCTACCTGTTGGATTCCGACCGCTCCGAGTTTGACGAGGTGTATCTGGCCGATACGTATCTGCAGATGGCGCTGCCTGCGGCGCGCGGCGCAGAGGGTGCTGGCGAGGACGCTCCTGCGCCCGCCGCTCGCACGGCGGCCTTGACGCTGGCGCTGGTTGCACCGCTGCGTGACCGCATGGCCCGCGAGAACGCCGCCAACGTGTTCGATGGCATCGAGATGCCGCTCGTTCCGGTACTTGCCAAGATGGAGCGCGCGGGCATGCTCGTGGACCCCGACCGTCTGCACAGTCTGTCCGAGGGTCTGGCGACCCAGATTACCGAGGTCGAGCGCAGTATTCGCGACCTGGCGGGTGACGAGACCTTTAATATTGGCAGTCCCATGCAGCTGTCGCACGTTCTCTTTGATGTGATGGGGCTTCCGACCAAGGGCCTCAAGAAGACTAAACGCGGCTATTATTCGACCAACGCCAAGGTACTGAGCGACCTTGCCCGTGACCACGAAATCGTGCGTCTGATCTTGGACTGGCGTGAGAAGTCCAAGATCAAGTCCACCTATCTGGACACGCTGGGTCCGCTGCGTCGAGGCGACGGCCGCGTGCACACCACGTACAACCAGACCATCACGGCAACGGGTCGCCTGTCCTCGAGCGACCCGAACCTGCAGAACATCCCGACGCGCTCGGAGCTGGGTCGTACCGTCAAGACGGCGTTTTCGGCAGGCGAGGGAAGCGTCTTTTTGGCGGTGGACTACTCGCAGATCGAGCTGCGTCTGCTGGCGCATCTCTCGGGTGACGAGCACCTGGTGCGCGCCTTTAACGAGGGCGAGGACTTCCATGCCGAGACGGCAGCGCGCGTGTTTGGCGTGCCGGTGTCCGAGGTAACGCCCGACCTGCGCAGCCGCGCCAAGGCCGTGAACTTTGGCATCGTGTACGGTCAGCAGGCCTATGGTCTGTCGCAGTCGCTGCACATCTCGATGGCCGAGGCGCGCGACATGATTGATCGCTACTACGAGGCCTACCCGGGCGTGCGCACGTTCCTCGACAATGTGGTGGCGCGAGCCAAGCAGACGGGCTATGCCGAGACCATGTATGGCCGCAGACGCCATATTCCCGAGCTCAAGGCCAAAAACCCACAGCTCCGCGGCTTTGGTGAGCGCACGGCCATGAACCACCCCATGCAGGGCACCGCCGCCGACATCATCAAGATCGCCATGGCCCGCGTAAGCCGCCGCCTGGAAGAAGAGGGTTTTGCCGCCCACATGATCTTGCAGGTACACGACGAACTGGATTTTGAGTGCCCCGTCAACGAAGTCGAGCGCCTAACCACCATGGTCCGCGACGTCATGGAACACGTCGTAGACCTCCGAGTACCCCTAATCGCCGAAGCCTCAACCGGAGTAACCTGGGCCGACGCCAAATAGTAAAGCACTCGGTAAGGCAAGCTCGCCCAAGACGCAAGCCCCCACATACTTAAGATTTGGGACAAACATTGCTGATTAATTTGTCCCACAGTAACCAAAACAGAGGGGAGCCCCTTCCAACAAGGGGCTCCCCTCTGCTCAAATCATTTCAGCTAAGTATCTAGACACTCAAGACGCCATCTTGGCGGCAGGAAAGTAAACCTAGGACCTGGCCGGGCGGCGCGGATTAGTTTTTCGTAGATTCCGCACGAGCCGGAAAGCACTTAATGTGCTTTCCGAGCGAGCCCAGGACCTGACCGAACGAAAAACTAATCCGCGCCGCCCGGCCGGGTCCGACGAGCCCCGTTAACGAGCCGCCAAGATGGCGTCGATGAGCGTCAGTACGCCCCCGTCGTTGTTGCTCGGAATGCGCCACTTGGCATGCGCGTTCATGTGCTCCTCGGCATTGTCCACGATAAAGCTATGCCCGACGCGCTCGAGCATGGGAATATCGTTGTAGGTGTCGCCCACGGCGGCGGCGTCGGCGATATCGATGCCCAGGTGGTCGCACAGGTGCGCGACGCCCGACCCCTTGTCGACGCCCAGGTTCATGAAGTCGATCCACTCGCGCCCGGCGTTGGTGACGTAGAGCTTGTCCGAGAACTCGGGGCTGTAGTCCTCGCGAAACGCTGGCTCGGCATCGTAGGCGGGGAAGAAGATCGAAATCTTGTTGGACTCGATATCAAGGCACTCAAAGCTATCGACGTAGTTGATCGTGTTGTAGTACACGCTGATCTCGTCGTGGTACTGATGGTCGCGGGCGAGCACATAGAACTCGTCGTAGCAGCACAAGACGGGAACGGCACGCGGGTCCTCCGAGGCACGGGCGAGCACCTGCTGATACAGCGCCACATCGATGTTGCTCTTATAGATATAGCTGCCGCGATAGATGACGCAGGCTCCGTTGTCGGGACAAAAAGCAAGGCGGTTCTTAATGCTCTCGAACATTTCCTCGAGTTTGGGGGCGGGGCGTCCGCTGGCGGGGCAGAATACAATGCCTGCGTCGGCGAGCTTGTCCAGGCGCTCATCAAGACCCTGCGGCAACACGCGCTTGTCGGTGAGCAGCGTCTTGTCCATGTCGACGGCGAGAATCTTAATGCTTCCGATATTGGTGTCCGATTCGTAAGTTTGCATAAAAGCGCGCCTTTCGTTTCGAAATTGTTTCAGACGTTATAACCATCAACCAGTAACTGAGCGTATTGTCGCAGGAACGGAGCGTATTTGCACCACGCTTCACAAAGTAATGAAAAAACTTTTCAGAAATTTGAATTTGTCGCTTGTGCTGCGGGCACTTTAGCGTAATATAGCGACCATCGAAAACGGAGACGGAAATACAACCGCTTACCGAAGAAAAGGTACCGTTTACGATATTAGAATTGCGCCCGGCGATAGGTGAAAGGAGAGGCAGATGCAGTTCGTAAAGATCATCACCACTGCAGATAATGCCATCCGACGCCAGCGCGCAATTTCCCGACGACGATAACAATCGTCTCTGTTCGTATGGGGTGAAATGCCCCAACAGAGTCATTTTGAGGTCGTTGGGTTTTAGCACGATATAAACGCATGTTTCTAGGGCATGCTGTGCTGCTTTTTGCTATTTAACCTGATATTGCACGGTTTTTGACCTCGAAATGACTTGCAACTGACCGATGTTATAACTAGCTACCAAGGGCGAAAGGAAACAGCCATGAGCAAGGAAAAAGTCGTTCTCGCATATTCCGGTGGTCTTGATACATCCGTATGTGTCAAGTGGCTCCAGGACGAGAAGAATCTCGATGTCGTTTGCGTCTGCGGCAACGTGGGCCAGGAGGAGACCGGCTTGGATGCCAAGAAGCAGAAGGCGCTTGACCTGGGCGTTCTCGATTGCCAGGTGCTCGACCTGCGCGACGAGTTCTCCGATGAGTTCCTGACTAAGGCCATCGCCGCAAACTCCATGTACGAGAACAAGTACCCGCTGCTCTCCGCGCTGTCTCGCCCGCTGCTCGCCAAGAAGCTTGTCGAGGTCGCTCACGAGTTTGGCGCGACCTACGCCGCCCACGGCTGCACCGGCAAGGGTAACGACCAGGTTCGTTTTGAGGCTGCCGTCAAGGCCCTCGACCCCGAGCTTAAGGTTATCGCCCCGGTTCGCGAGTGGGATCTGAAGTGCCGTCCCGATGAGGTTGCCTATGCTCACGCCCACAACGTGCCGGTTCCCGAGGGCGCCAACGACAACCCCTATTCCATCGACGACAACCTGTGGGGTCGCGCCATCGAGTGCGGTCACCTGGAGGATCCCTGGAACGAGCCGCTCGACGACGCCTGGGTTATGACCAAGAACCCCGAGGACACGCCGGACACCCCGACCTACACCGAGATTGAGTTTGAGGCGGGCAAGCCCGTCGCCGTCGATGGCAAGAAGATGAAACTCTCCGAGATCGTCATCGCCCTCAACAAGATTTCGGGTGACAACGGCTTTGGCCGTCTCGACCTGGTCGAGGATCGTCTGGTGGGCCTCAAGAGTCGCGAGTGCTACGAGGTTCCTGGCGCCCTGACGCTCATCACCGCCCACAAGGCGCTCGAGGACATCTGCGTCGAGGGCGACCTGCTCAAGACCAAGATTAAGCTCGAGCAGGATTGGGCCACTGCCGTGTACAACGGCCAGTGGTACAGCCCGCTCAAAAACGCGCTCGATGCCTTTATGGCCGACACCCAGAAGTTCGTGACCGGCACCGTCCGTCTGAAGTTCTTTAAGGGCAACTGCCATGTCGTCGGCCGCAAGAGCCCGTTTAGCCTGTATGACTACGGTCTGGCTACCTACGACCGCGACACTACGTTTGACGAGAAGGCCAGCGCCGGCTTTATCGAGATCGATACGCTGTCGCTCAAGACGTGGGCTAAGGTCCAGGGCCCCAGCTCTGCTGCCGCCCAGGCCTAGCGCCTCCTTCCTTTGGTATCCGCGCGGCCCATCCGCGTGATACATAACGGGCGCATGGGGTCCCTACCTTTCGTTATGCTTGCTGACACTTCTTAACATCGGTGGCCCCTACGTTCCGCCCGCATATATGATGCCGCGTCTGCGGCTGAGTCCGAGCCCCGCCGGGGTTGTCCGGCGGGGCTCTCTCTATCAATTTGAGGGCTTTACACCTTTATATATCCGAGGAGTATCCATTATGTTCAATGCGGTTGGCGGGAGTCGAAGGGCGCCAAGTGCCAGGTGCGTCACTTCTTTGCAAATTAGCTGCATGTTCCCGTGCACGGTGGGGAATGTGTAAAACTAGCGGTTGAAAAATCGCTTTAGCGACATGGCTCATTGCTTTGGGCGCTTTTTTTGGTATTTGGAGAAAGGGGACGGTTCCATGGCTCTTTGGGGCGGTCGTTTTGAGGCGGGAGTGGCCGAGGTCACGCAGGAGTTTGGCGCGTCGCTGCCTGTCGACAAACATCTCTATAAGCAGGATATCGCCGGTTCTAAGGCGCATGCCAAGATGCTGGCGGCCCAGGGCATCATCAGTGCCGAGGACGAGCAGGCGATTGCCGAGGGCCTGACCGGAATCGAACAGGATATCGATGCCGGCAACTTCACCTTCGATATCAACGATGAGGACATTCATATGTCCATCGAGAGCGAGCTGACGCGCCGCATCGGCGAGGCCGGTAAGCGCTTGCATACCGGGCGTTCGCGCAACGACCAGGTGGCGACCGATACGCGTCTGGGCGTCAAGGCGCTGGCCAAGGAACTCATGGAGGCCAATCTTGAGCTGCGCCATGTGCTGGTGGATGCGGCCAAGAAGTACGACAAGGTGATTCTGCCGGGCTACACGCACATGCAGCATGCTCAGCCCGTGCTGCTGTCGCATCATCTGCTGGCGTATTCCTGGATGTTCGCGCGCGACTTTACACGCCTGAAGGCCGCCTTTGATGCCGCTGACAACTGCCCGCTGGGTGCCGCCGCGCTTGCCGGTACGAGCTATCCGCTCGATCGCCAGATGACGGCTGCCGAGCTTGGCTTTGCGGGTGTGATTCCCAACTCGCTCGATGCGGTTTCCGACCGTGATTTCCTGCTCGATCTGCATTACGCCGGCTCCGTCATGGCCATGCACCTGTCGCGTCTTTCCGAGGAGATCGTGCTGTGGTCGAGCTCCGAATTCGGCTTTATCACGCTTTCCGACTCGTATTCCACCGGCTCGTCTATCATGCCGCAGAAGAAGAACCCCGACTTTGCTGAGCTTATCCGCGGCAAGAGCGGTCGCGTGTACGGCAACCTGGTGCAGCTGCTCGTGACCATGAAGGGCCTGCCGCTTGCTTATAACAAGGACTTGCAGGAGGACAAGGAGGGTGCGCTCGATACCGCCCATACGCTCATGCAGTGCCTGTCGGTTATGGCCGGCATGATCTCGACCTGGACTGTCAACGAGGACGCCATGGCGCGCGAGTGCGGCGTGGGGCATCTTGCCGCCACCGATGTTGCCGATTACCTGGCTAAGCGTGGTCTGCCGTTCCGTGAGGCACATGCCGTGGTGGGCCATCTGGTCCTGATGTGTGAGAAGCACGGCTGCAATCTTGAGGACCTGCCGTTTGAGGTGTTCCAGGAGGCAAGCCCGCTCTTTGAGCGCGATATTACCGAGGCGCTCGACATCCCGTCGATCGTTGCCGCGCGCACGACCGAGGGCGGCACCGCTCCTGCCGCCGTTGCCGTGCAGTTGGGGCGCGCCGAGACGCAGCTTGCGGCCGATGAGGGCGTGTTTGGCTCGTTGACCAAGGTCGTCGAGATGGGCCACGGAGCTAATTAGCTTATTGGATGCGTCTGTCTGGTGCGTTCATCATATCTTGCCTTTACGGGTGCCTGCTACGGTGGGCGCCCGTTTTGTTATAGAGAAGGAAGGAGCTTGTCGAGAACTTCTGTAGGACCTTTGGGCAGGTTGTGAAGGGGGCACGTTCGCGGGTGGCAACCGACCGCCCGCTCTGTTCGATGTGGTTGATGAGCGGTCGGATGGTACTCTAATCGGGCTTCGAAACAGAAGTGACACATATGGAGCGCTTTAATAAATTGCAGCGTTTCAATAAACAGCTTTTTGTTTAACTGCAGCTAAAACTCTGTTACGATGCAGTCCAGGCGGGTGCCGGAATGGGACTTGGGCACGCGCGAACCTACTTGAAAGGCTACCTTATGGCTATCGAGAAGACCTTCATCATGATTAAGCCCGACGCCGTGCGCGATCGCAAGATCGGCGAGATCGTTGCTCGCATTGAGCGCAGCGGCCTTGTTATCGAGCGCATGGAGATGACCACGCTCGAGCGCGCTACCGTCGAGGAGCACTACGCCCATCTGGCCGACAAGCCCTTCTTTGGCGGTCTCTGCGACTTTATGACGAGCGGTCCGGTCGTCAAGATGGTCGTTTCCGGCCTCTCCGCTGTCTCCAAGATGCGCACCCTTATGGGCGCCACCAACCCGCTTGATGCTGCCCCCGGCACCATTCGCGGCGACTTTGCTGTCGATGTCAACGCCAACGTGATCCACGGCTCCGACTGCCTGGAGAACGCCGAGATCGAGATCAAGCGCTTTTTTGGCTAAACCAGCTTTGACTCCTTAAAGCTGTTAGCGTGTGGCTTGGGCGCCGCGGAACTTCATCCGCGGCGCCCTTTTTATTCCAGTAGACTTTTGGTAAACCCCCACAAATCTACTAAAGAGCCCCCGTCCGGATGTTTCTTCCGGGCGGGGGCTGGCGTTAGCGTCGTATGGCTTTGTGAATCTTTAGGCCTCGTCGACGATCTTAAGGCCGCGCGTGTGGTCGATCTCGTTGAGGAGGTTAACGCGACGCTCGTGACGGCCGCCCTCAAACTCGGCGTCGAGCCACTCGTCGACGATCATCTTGGCGAGCTCGGAGCCAACGACGCGGGCGCCAAAGGCGAGCACGTTGGTGTTGTTGTGCATGCGGGAGAGCTTGGCGCTGAAGGGCTCGGAGCACACGACGGCGCGTACGCCCTCGACCTTGTTGGCAGCCAGGCTGATTCCGACGCCGGTGCCGCAGATCAGGATACCCAGGTCAACGTCGCCGTTGGCAACGGCCTTGCCCACTTTGTAACCGGCGATGGGGTAGTCGAAGCTCTCGGAGGTGTCGGTGCCAAAGTTCACGACCTCGCAGCCGCGCTCCTTCAGGTGCTCGGAAATGATGTTCTTGAGCTC
Organism: Collinsella sp. AM15-2; assembly: GCF_003471985.1. Classification (NCBI taxonomy): domain Bacteria; kingdom Bacillati; phylum Actinomycetota; class Coriobacteriia; order Coriobacteriales; family Coriobacteriaceae; genus Collinsella; species Collinsella sp. AM15-2. The sequence continues at coordinate 44,560 of NZ_QRKO01000018.1, forward strand.
GACGGCGGCGTGGTCGTTACCGATACCGATCTTCATGGATGGTTCCTCTCTGGTCTGTGCGGCGCAAATGCTAAAGGTGTTTACCGCGTTCGACTGCATGATAGCGCGACTTTTGTGTAAACGCTCGGGCGTTTTTTGATCAAACGCTTTAGCAGGCAACAAGACCCGCTTTTCATGAATGAATGCCGCCAGTTTGTGCTTGAGCGCCGTCCGCCGGAACCATGGTTGCGGTTTTTGATGCATTGTTATCAAATAAAGGAGCCAACTTTTTTGAGAGTCCAGCCCGTTATGCAAGCAGGAGATACCTATGCCTACCGATTCCATCCGTGATGCCGCGTTTTGCGATGTTTTGAACCGCGAGCTTGTCTGTGCGCTCGGCTGCACCGAGCCTATTGCCGTTGCCTATGCAGCGGCGTTGGCGAGCCAGACGCTCGGTTGCGAACCCGATCATATGGACGTTGCCTGCTCGGGCAACATCATTAAGAACGTTAAGAGCGTGACCGTGCCCAACTCGGGCGGTATGCACGGTATCGAGGCTGCGGCCGTGCTGGGTGCCGTGGGCGGTGACGCCAAGAGCGCGCTCGAGGTGCTCGAGAGTGTTGACGATGCAGACCGCGCTCGCGTGACCGAGCTGCTCGCCGACGCTGACTACTGCGACGTGTCGCTTGTCGAGGGTGTGCCTAACCTCTATATCAAGGTAACTGCCACTGCCGGGGGCCATACCGCGGTCGTCGAGATCACCGACCACCACACCAATGTTACGTGCCATACGCTCGACGGTATTCCGGTGTGTGGCAAGTCGGCGGGGGAGTGTGCCGCCTGCGCCGAGCGCGTCGTGGCCGAGCGTGCCGCCGATAAGGCCGACACGCCCATGTCGATCGAATCCATCATCGACTTTATCGAGGACGGCGACATCGAGGGTGCTCGCGCCGCCGTTGAACGTCAGATTGAGCTGAACGGCGCAATAAGCGCCGAGGGCCTGGCGCACGCTTGGGGCGCCGAGGTAGGCCGTACGCTGCTGGGCGCTCGTGCCGACGACGTCGCCTGCCGTGCCCGTGCCCGTGCGGCCGCCGGGTCCGATGCCCGCATGAACGGCTGTGCGCTGCCGGTCGCCATTGTGTGCGGCTCGGGCAACCAGGGCATCACCTGTGCGCTGCCCGTTATGGAGTATGCCGACTACCTGCGTTGCGACAACGAGCGCCTGGTGCGCGCCGTGATGCTGTCCGACCTTATCGCCGTGCATATCAAGAGCTATATTGGTGCGCTCTCGGCGTTTTGCGGCGCTATTTGCGCCGCGTGCGGTGCCGGTGCCGCGATTACCTGGCTGTGTGGCGGCACGCGCGAACAGATTGGTGCGACGGTCTCGAACACGCTCGGCAACGTGGGCGGTATCGTGTGCGACGGCGCCAAGGCGAGCTGTGCCGCCAAGATTTCCGCTGCCGTCGATGCGGCGATTCTGGGCCACGATATGGCCATGCAGGGCCGCGGCTTCCGCGCCGGCGAGGGTCTGATCCAGGATACCGTCGAGGAGACGATCGCGAGCATGGGCTATGTGGGCCGTGTGGGCATGAAGGATACCGATGTCGAGATTCTCAACATCATGATCGGCAAGACCATCGTCGACTGCTAGGGGCTCTGGGGCACTGCATCTTGTTGTTGAAACTATCGCGCTTGTGGCTGTAAAGCACCTGTCTGCATTGCGGACAGCGAGGATCTCGCGGTATGTCACCAGGTCGTTCTCGCGCTTGATGCG
>NZ_QRKO01000019.1:0-1506 GCF_003471985.1 Collinsella sp. AM15-2
GGTAGCGCGCAGAGATGTGGTGTAAGAGGCGGGGAATGCCCCGCCTCCGCCCTTTCTTGAAAGGGAGGGGACACCGCCTAGAATTCGTCGTTGGAGTAATGAAGGTGACGAATGGAAGGAAAGGCGATGCCCCAAGAAGAGAGTGTACTGCGCCTCGGCCGCGACGAGGCCCTCGAGGCGGCGAGGCTTTGGCAGGAGTGCGGCGACGCGCGCGAGTTCGCGTGCAGGGTGCTGGGCAGCGTGATGAACGCGCTGATGGACTCCGAGGCCCAGCAGATGTGCGGCGCGAGCCGCAACGAGCGCAGCGACGGCAGGGAGAACAGCCGCAACGGCTACCGCCCCAGGTCGCTCAAGACCGCCGTGGGCGACGTGGAGCTCGAGATACCCAAGCTCAGGCACGGCACCTACTACCCCGAGGGCATGCTCGCGCGATGGTCGCGCGTCGACACCTCGGTGGCCGCCATCGTGCAGGAGATGTACGTATGCGGCGTGTCCACCCGCAAGGTCGAGCGCGTGGCGTCCAAGCTGGGCATATCCTCGCTGTCGAGCTCGGAGGTCTCGAGCCTCTGCTCCGACCTCGACGCCGAGGTGGCGGAGTTCCGCCGCCGCGACCTGTCGGGCACGCCGTGCTGCTACCTGTGGCTCGACGCCACCTACATGAGCTGCAGGGTCGGCTCGTCGGTCGTCTCGCAGGGCGTCGTGACCGCGATCGGGCTGGGCGCCGACGGGCGCAAGCACTTCCTGGGCTGCGACGTGGTCGACACCGAGAGCGAGGACTCCTGGGCGGCATTCCTCGGCGGGCTGCGCGAGCGCGGGCTGGCCGGCGTTCGCCTCGTGGTCTCCGACAGCCACGCCGGGCTCGTGGCCGCCGTCTCGCGCCTGTTCCAGGGCTGCGCCTGGCAGCGCTGCGTGACGCACCTGCAGCGCAACCTCCAGAGCGCCTGCTCGGGCAGGCCCGAGGACTCCAAGGCGGCCGTCAGGGACCTCGTGCACGCCGCGGTCTACCAGGACGACCCCGACCTCGCGCGCTGCGTGTGGGCCGAGGCGGCGCCCTGGGTGGCGTCGGTGTCCGCCAGGGCCGGCGAGGTCTTCGAGCAGGCCGAGGACTCCGCGCTGGCGTTCACGGCCTTCCCCAGGGCGCACTGGGCCAAGCTCCGCACCAACAACGTCCAGGAGCGCGCCAACCGCGAGATCAAGCGCCGCTACAGGGTCGTGCAGTCCTTCCCCTCGAGGGAGTCGATGCTGCGCCTGACGTGCGCGAGCCTCATGGAGACCGAGGGACAGTGGTCCCAGCAGCGCGTGTTCTCCGAGGCCTCGGCCGCCGAGGGCTTCGCCGAGCCCGCGGACAGGCCGGCCCCGACAGAGGGGAGGCGCCGCGCGCTCGGGCGGCGCGCCAGGGAGATAGTGGACGAGATAGTCGAGAGGCGCGGTCTCAAGAAGGAGTAACATCGGGACTTGCAGCGACGGACCTCGGGACGCTCTTACACCACGTCTGCGCGCGCCACC
>NZ_QRKO01000019.1:1516-1840 GCF_003471985.1 Collinsella sp. AM15-2
CGACGGACCTCGGGACGCTCTTACACCACGTCTGCGCGCGCCACCTCACTCTCGGACAATACTCATGATTTTCGGTAAAAAACGTAAAAGAAATAAGAACAATTAACAAAATGTATAATAACAATCAATAGCGACTAATGATTTTCATGTAAAAGGACACCAAACTATACGGTGTCCTTTTCAAATTCTTACGTCATATCAAGGCTCATTCAATCGTGGTAAATTCGTGGTAAAATGAGTGCTTTCCTATATTTCAAAATGCTTGAAAGTATAGTGTTTATGCGGATAATCAAAAATCAGATATAAAATTTAGCTTAATTTCAT
>NZ_QRKO01000019.1:1850-4021 GCF_003471985.1 Collinsella sp. AM15-2
AAAGTATAGTGTTTATGCGGATAATCAAAAATCAGATATAAAATTTAGCTTAATTTCATTAAATCGAAGGAGAGGTTCTCCTCCATAAAATGCTACGACCGGGTTTGAGTTGTCGATCGAGTGCATCTTAAAGAATTCGATTGCATGTTTTGCCGTCGAAATGGACATGGAGTTATGACTGTGGGCTCTGTTGTATGAGGAGTTTCCGGAATAGATACAGTAATCACATCGGAAGTTACAAGATTGAGTCAGCTGAAGGGTTAGCATCCGTATATTTCTTTCCAGCTTAACTTTCAAAAGGTCAATTGATGGATAAGCGATATCCTGCAATGGCGAATCGCAGCAGTAGCCACATGATTGTAGTAACTGGAATTCTTGGTCTGATTTACAGGAGGCGTGGCAAACTTTGCCTGCTTGGACTTCTGAGATGTAATTGAAGAGATCTTTGCTTACTGCAAGTATCTCGTTTCGATTGGCATCATAAATGTAGTGGCCCAAGAGGGTCTTTATAGGTAGAACTAACATCTCTACCGCCTCTTTCATTTCACTAATGTTATTTAGTGAACTAAGATGTTTGCTATAAAGTATCCTTTTATAAACGTATTGTCAAACATATATTGCTAAAACAGAAACAATTTATAGACTGAGTTGGTCGTATTCTTTGGGCGATTGCTCCTATAATCTAGCCTTCGCTGCTGTCGGGAGGGAAGGACTAGGACTCCGTTATTATGTTGAAACGCTTTAACAATTTTGACGTTCTCACGTGTTTTTGTTTCAAAAGCGTTAGGATGAGATTCATAGCGTGGGGCGTAATGGGTGCCCCGCACACGATGGGAGGCTATCAATGGCTAATCGTTTCGTTCTCAACACCATTTCTTATCATGGTTCCGGCGCCATCAAGGAGATCCCCGGCGAGCTTCAGCGTCGCGGCTACAAGAAGATCTTCGTCTGCTCCGACCCCGATCTGGTCAAGTTTGGCGTTACCGCTAAGGTGACCGACGAGCTCGACGCTGCCGGCATCGCTTGGAGCCTCTACTCCGAGATCAAGCCCAACCCGACTATCCAGAACGTCAAAGACGGCGTCGAGGCCTTCAAGGCCGCCGAGGCTGACGCTATCGTGACCATTGGTGGTGGCTCCTCCATGGACACCGCCAAGGCTATCGGCATCATCATCAACAACCCTGAGTTCGCCGATGTCCGCAGCCTCGAGGGCGTTGCTCCCACTAAGAACCACGCCGTGTTCACCATCGCTGTGCCGACGACTGCCGGTACCGCCGCCGAGGTGACCATCAACTACGTCATCACCGACCCCGAGAAGGTCCGCAAGTTCGTGTGCGTCGACACCAACGACGCCCCCGAGGTCGCCGTCGTCGACCCCGATATGATGGCTTCCATGCCCGCCGGCCTGACCGCCTCTACCGGCATGGACGCTCTGACCCACGCCATCGAGGGCTACACCACCAAGGGCGCTTGGGAGCTCTCCGACATGTTCCACTTTGAGGCTATTAAGCTGATCAGCGAGAACCTGCGTGACTCCGTCGCCGAGGCCAAGTCCGGCCAGCCCGGCTCCGGCCGCGAGGGCATGGCCCTTGGCCAGTATGTCGCCGGCATGGGCTTCTCCAACGTTGGCCTGGGCATCGACCATGCCATGGCTCACACCCTGTCCGCTCACTACGACACCCCGCACGGCGTCGCTTGCGCCATGCTGCTGCCGATTGCCATGGAGTTCAACAAGCCGGTTTGCGCTGAGCGCCTGGCCAAGGTTGCCGTTGCCATGGGTGTTGACATCACGGGCATGAGCACCGACGAGGCTGCCGACGCCGCTATCGCCGCCGTCAAGCAGCTTTCCGCCGACGTGAACATCCCGCACGTCTGCGAGGCCATGAAGGCCGACGAGATCGAGGTCCTGGCCAAGGACGCCATGGCCGACGCCTGCTTCCCGGGTAACCCGCGCGAGGCGACGCTCGACGACGTCATCGAGCTCTTCAAGAAGATTTGCCCGGCTGCTTAACCTGGTTCGGCGGGCCCCGCCCGTTAGCCCCACAATCGTCCTCGGACATGTCGGAAGCCCCCGCTGCGCACTTCGTGCGGCGGGGGCTTCCTCCGTCCTGCGGAAAGATTGTGGGGCTAACGGGCGGGGCCCGCCGGCTCGTTATCGTGGCGGGGGGGGG
>NZ_QRKO01000019.1:4051-46037 GCF_003471985.1 Collinsella sp. AM15-2
GGCGGGCGCAGTTCTGGGGAGCTCGATGGGTCATCTCGCTAGGTAAATATTTGTGCGTGATGGTATCGTTGTTGGGGCTTTTACTGATTACGGGATGTTGACTTTGGAGTTGTGGATGGTGTCCCAAATGGATTCTACGCTTGGTTTTATTACTGACCAGCTTAAGGCGCTTACCTCGATTGCTTCGCCTACGGGGTTTACTCGTGCGGCTACTGATTATCTGATGGAGACCCTGCGCGATATGGGGTTTGGGCCTGAGCGTTCTAATAAGGGTAACGTGCTCGTTGAGCTTGGTGGCGAGGGTGAGCCGCTCGTACTGGCGAGCCATGTCGATACCCTGGGCGCCATGGTGCGTTCCATTAAGGACAATGGCCGCTTGCGTCCCACGACGCTCGGCGGGCATCAGTGGTCTACGGCCGATGGCGAGAACTGCACCGTCTACACGCGTGACGGCAATGTGTACACGGGTGTGGTCCTCAATACCGAGCCTTCGGCGCACGTGGCCGACGAGCCGGTCAAGACCATCGAGAAAAACATGGAGATCCTGCTCGATGAGAACGTTGACAGCAAGGACGATGTGCTCGAGCTTGGTATTCAGACCGGCGACATCGTCGCTATGGATCCGCGTACCACGGTGACGGAGAGCGGCTACATTAAGAGTCGCTTCCTGGATGACAAACTGTCGGCGTCGATTCTGCTGGGTCTGGCCCGCGCCGTTGCTGACGGCGAGGTGACGCTCTCGCGCAAGGTGTCACTGCTCTTTACCGTGTACGAGGAGGTCGGTCACGGCGGCGCCTTTGTGCCGGCCGACACGCGCGAGATGATCAGCGTGGACATGGGCTGCGTGGGCGACGACCTGGGCTGCACCGAGCGCATGGTTTCGATCTGCGCCAAGGATTCGGGCGGCCCGTACAACTACGACCTGGTGACCACGCTGTCTAATATCGCGCGCGAGCTGGAGCTCGATTACGCCATCGATGTGTACCCGCACTACGGTTCTGACGTCGAGGCCACGCTCTCGGCCGGCTACGACATTCGCCATGGTCTGATCGGCCCCGGCGTGTACGCGAGCCACAACTACGAGCGCAGCCACATCGACGGCGTGCGCAATACCTACGAGCTGGTTCGCGCCTACGTTCAGCGCTAACGATGCAGCGGCCTCGGCTGGCGCAGCAGTACCGACCGAGGCCGTCCTCTCTAAGTTGCGGTGAAATAGGGACTGTTTGGCGGTTTTAAACGCTTAAACATTCCCTATTTCACCGCAAGTTATAGAGGGGATGGTGGCAGGGCGCTGTTATTTGATGGCGCCGGTCACCGTGCCGCCGCCGAGGACGACGTCGCCGCGGTAGACGACGACTGCCTGGCCGGGGGCGATGGCTCGCTGCGCCTCGTCAAAAGTTAGCAGCATTTGCCCGTCTTCGCCACGTGTAAGGGTTGCTGCCTGGTCCTTTTGACGGTAGCGGTACTTGGCGCCCACGCGAATGCCGCCGGCATCCAGCTCGGCCTCCATGCGCGTGTCCGGCGCGCTCCAGATCCACTCATCGGCAGTTAGCGCCGAGGCGGTTAGGTCCTCAGCCTCGCCCAGATGCACAATGTTGCTGGCGGCGTCGACGCCCGTTACGTACACGGGATGCGCCATCGCGACGCCCAGGCCCTTGCGCTGGCCGATGGTATAGCGCAGCGCGCCGTTGTGGCGTCCGACCACGCTGCCGTCGCGCCATACGATATCGCCCGGTGTAGCGGGATGTCCGCACCGACGCTCGATATAGCCCGCATAGTCGCCATCCGCGATAAAGCAGATGTCCTCGCTTTCGGCCTTCTTGGCGTTGATGAAGCCCTGTTCGGCGGCTATGCGGCGCACGTCGCGCTCTTTGTCTAGGCCTGCCAGCGGAAAGATCGTGTGCGCCAGGCGCTCCTGCGTAAGCGAATACAAAAAGTAACTTTGGTCCTTTTTGGGGTCCTCGCCGCGATGCAGCTGCCAGGTGCCGTTGGGCGCCTGGCTCGTTTTGGCATAGTGGCCTGTGGCGATGTAGTCGCAGCCCATATCCAGCGCCGCATCCAGCAACGCGCCAAACTTAATATGGCGGTTGCAGATGATGCACGGGTTGGGCGTCAGCCCTTCCTGGTAGGCGTTCACAAAGCGCTCGATCACGTTGCGGTCGAAGGTGTGCTGCAGGTCGAGCACATGGTGGGATATCCCCAGGCGCTCGGCGACGGCCTTTGCATCGGCGATATCGCGGTCGACCTTACTCATGCCTGTTGCGGGATCGGGTGCGGGGCAGGTGAGGCGCATGGTGGCACCGACGCATTCGTAACCCTGACTTTTGAGCAGATACGCGGTCACGCTGGAATCGACGCCGCCGCTCATGGCGACGAGCACGCGCTTATTGTGCATGGGGAGGTTCTCCTTGGTGGCATGTGGCCAAAAAAGAAAAGCGGCGCGGGAGGCTGGTTCCGCGCCGCAGACATTGTAGCAAGTTCGGGCGTCCTGTGGGACACCCTGTTGGGATGAGCTCAGGCTGCCAGAAGAGAGGGGGAGACCGGCGTGCCTTGGACTCGTTCTAAGAACGAGAAGCTCTAGTCCTGGAAGAGCGCCGTGGACAGGTAGCGCTCGCCGGTGTCGGCGAGCAGCGCCACGATGGTCTTACCCTCGTTCTCGGGGCGCTTGGCCAGCTGCAGCGCGGCCCACACGGCGGCACCGGACGAAATGCCCACGAGCACGCCCTCCTTGTGGCCCACGGCGCGGCCGGTGGCAAAGGCGTCGTCGTTCTCGACGGGAATGATCTCGTCATAGACCTGGGTGTCGAGGACGTCGGGCACAAAGCCGGCACCGATACCCTGGATCTTGTGCGGGCCGGCCTGGCCCTTAGAGAGCGCCGGGGAGGTGGCGGGCTCGACGGCGACGACCTGAATTTCGGGGTTCTGCTCCTTGAGGAACTCGCCCACGCCGGTCACGGTACCGCCGGTGCCAACGCCGGCGACGAAGATGTCGACCTCGCCGTCGGTGTCATCCCAGATCTCGGGGCCGGTCGTGGCCTTGTGGATGGCGGGGTTGGCGGGGTTCACAAACTGGCCGGCGATAATGCTGTTGGGCGTCTCCTTCTGCAGCTCCTCGGCCTTGGCGATGGCGCCCTTCATGCCCTTGGAGCCGTCGGTGAGCACGAGCTGTGCGCCGTATGCCTGCATAAGCTTGCGGCGCTCGACGGACATGGTCTCGGGCATGGTGATGATCACCTTGTAGCAGCGAGCCGCCGCCACCGAGGCGATGCCGACGCCGGTGTTGCCGCTCGTGGGCTCGATGATGGTGTAGTCGCCGCCGCGCACGAGCTTGCCGGCCTTCTCGGCTTCGTCAATCATGTTCTTGGCGACGCGGTCTTTAACGGACCCGGCGGGGTTGAAGTATTCCAGCTTGACGAGCACGCGGGCCTTGAGGTCCTCGTCGGCCTCAAAGTGAGTGAGCTCCAGAAGCGGAGTGTGGCCGATAAGCTGATCGATGGACGTGTAGACCTTGCTCATAGTGAACCTCCATGGTGTTCAAATGACTGGATACCGTGTGGTTTTACGGTGTATGTAACAGCAAACCTACAAACCAAATAGGTTGTGCGTTTGGCTGTTGGGAAGCATAGTAGACAGCAAAGCCTAGTAATGCAATAGGAATTTATGAATTATTACGAGTCGATTAACCATCTTGACCGGAACGGGTATTTTCAAAACCAATTTTTCGGCTAGAATTTCTACGGACTAAATGACCGAAAGGCAGCACTATATATGTTGGTTTCCACAAAGGGCAGATATGCCCTGCGCGTTATGGTCGACCTGGCCGAGCATCAGGCGGCCGGTCGCATCCCGCTCAAAGAGATCGCGGCGCGCCAGGGGATTTCGGAGAAGTACCTCGAGAATATTCTGGCTACGCTCGTGCGCGCCAACATGCTCTCGGGCATGCGCGGCAAGGGCGGCGGCTATGTGCTCACGCGCCCGCCCGAGCAGTACACGGTGGGCGAGATCTTGCGCCTGACCGAGGGCAGCCTGGCGCCGGTCGCCTGCCTGGATGGCGACTGCAAGGGTTGTTCGCGCTCTGACGAGTGCCCCACGCTCGACGTGTGGAAGAACCTGGACAAGCTCATCAACGACTACCTCGATGGCGTGACGCTCGATACGCTCGTCGCCCCCAGCGAGGGCTACGACTACGTCATCTAGCCCCACCTGCTATTGGGGGACGGGGTAGAAATGGTAGATTTTCCTGCCCTCTGAGGCTCGACAAATGGCAAGGCCGCCCATCGTTGCGATGGACGGCCTTCGTTTTGGCGTGTTGTGGCGGTCCGTATCCGGTCGCTTTAGTTTCCGGCGATGCTGTCGAGAATGCTGCGCATGATGGATACCAGGATGCTGCCCATAAACGCCGATCCAAAGCTGGCGATGGAGATACCCGCGCCCAGCAGATTGACCGACAGGTAGCTGGCCAGCTCGAGCATAAAGCTGTTGACCACAAGCTGAAAAATACCAAGCGTGATAATAGTGAGTGGCAGCGAGATGACCGTCAGGAACGGCTTAACGAGCGAGTCGACGATGTTGAGGAACAGTCCCACGAAGGCAAAGCAGACCCAGGCGTCGGCCATGCCGAAGGGCTGAATGCCGGGGACGAGAAACGTTGCGATCGCGATGGCGATTGAGGTCAAAAGCCAGTTGAGCATAAAGCGCATGGTGTGAATCCTTTCTTGCGCATGGCGTGGTGAGGGAGCGTGAGAGGCACATGCCTTTGCAACTCGGACAGATGCTCGGGCACGGCTCTGTTTGGGCGCCCATTGTCTCAGATATTCGTGGAGCTTGCGTGCGCATTCGGTTTCAAAACGGCGTTCGTCCTAGAAAACGCGCCGCTGGCAGAGAGTTTTGTCGCTTTAGTTTGGTGGTGTGCTAAACTGCTACGGGCAAAAGCCACAGGCGTTGCCCTATTGCATAGAACGGGCGAACGATGCCCGATGTCAGTATCAACTTCGATGCCTTATGGCGGGTTTGGCGGTGATCGATGAATATCGAGAACATGTTTGACAAGCCTGATGTCAAGCAGCTGGTCCACGCATTTAGCCTTTTGGACGACGAGAAAGATATCCAAGCGTTTTTGACCGATATCTGCACGCCGCGCGAGATTTGCGATCTATCGCAGCGTCTGCAGGTCGCGCGTTATCTGGACGAGGGCGAGCCCTATGTCGAGGTTCAGGCGCGTACCGGCGCTTCGTCCACCACGGTGAGCCGTGTGTCCAAGGCGCTCAACGGCGAGTACGGTGGCTACCGCAAAATCCTCATTAAGCTGGAGGATGGCGAGTAGGCCGCGCCAAAAACGAATTGTGCAAAACCGCTCCTCCGGGGGCGGTTTTTTGATCCCTTGGGGACGGAGGAAAACGGATCACCGAAGGGGCCAGTCTAACCCGGTGATCCGTTTTCCTCCGTCCCCAAGGGATCAAATCTGTTGGCGTGGGGCAAATCTGTCCGCGTGGGCGGGTAGGATGGATACATTGATTATTGCGAACAGTTTGAGCGGAGGACCATGCCTGTTCGAATCTATACCACCAATGCCGGCACGGATTTGAGCGATGCCGAGTCGGCGTTGCTTGCCGACCTTATTGCCCGCCATGGACGTGCCGTGCTTCTGGCGCTAACGTTTGCCGAGCTCGACCTGTGCCGCCATGATGCGGCGGAAGCCGGGATTTCGCTGGGTATTGACTACAAAACGCCTACATCGTGGCTTCGCTCGCTGTGGGAGCTTTTGGGCGACGGGCGCGGTTTCGTCGACAACCTGCAGCGTCAGATGCTGTTTTCGGACATGGTCACGCGTCTCGACGATGCCGACCTGCAGCCGCTTTCGCGCAGCCAGGGCACAGTGCGCATGCTTGCGCGCATGGCCCGCGACGTGTTGCCGGGCGTTGCAGGGACGGGTACCGAGCGATGCCGTGGTAACAATTGCCAGCCTGAGCCAAAAAGCGATGCCGAGGCTCGTGTGTTCGAGCTTTTGCGTGCCTACGCGGGTGGTTTGGACCGTCGAGATATGGTCGAGCCCTGCGAGGCGGCTGACATTATGGCCGATGCCCTGGCCGATAACCTGCCGGCGTGCACCCGCGCCGTATGCGTGCGCGGTATCACGTCGTTTACGCACGGCCTGCTCGAGCTGCTGTCTGCCGTGGCGAACAATGGGGGAGAGGTCGTCGTACTGCTTGCCTGCGAGCAGGCGGCGATGCGCGAGGAGCTTGCCGCGGCATTTGATGCCCGCGGTGTGCTGTTCGAGGCCGCGCCGCTGAGGGAGGACGCCGTCGCGTCTGATGCCGCTTGCGGGACCGCCGCTCAGCCTGCCTTTATTGAGGTCGCCGGCCCCCATGCCCGTGCCCATGCTTATGCGGACGCCATCGATAAGTTGGTGAAAACGCACAAGGAGTCCAAGGACGATAAGGCTGCTGCAACGCCCGCCGACCCCGTACGCGTGCTCGTTGTTTCTGCCCGGGCACCCCAGCTGTTCGGTGAGCTCGCCTCTCGTCTGGCGGCTCGTCATATCGCTGCCGAGACAGTTGAGTTCACGGCGTTTTCTCAATCCATTGCGGGCAGGCAGTTCACGGCGCTCGCCAACCTGATCGAGCGTATGAAGGCCGCCGACGAAGGGGCAGCTTCTAAGACTGAGTGGTGGCCCGCGCCGGAGCTTACCGACTGGATTTACAGTCCGCTTTCGGGCGCTGATGCCGTCAATGCCCGTACCTTCGATAAGAATATGCGTCTCTCGCGCAGCAAGACTACCGCGGGCGTTAAGAGCCTGCTGCAGAGCGTCCAAGGCCAGGTGAGGGGCGCGCGCAAGGCGGCGAGCGACGAGAACTGGTTTAAGAACGTGCCGTGCGTGGTCTCGGACGTGTTCCAGGCGCTGTGGCGTGACAAGCCCGTGACGGCGCTCAAGGCCATGCTTGCCGTTGCCGAGGGGTTGCCCGATCGCTCGCTGGGCAGCTTGGATGGCCAAGCCCGTCGCCAGGCGGAGGTGGCTCTGCTGCGCCACGTCATCGACATCCTTATGAACGATGCTCGCGCGCTCGACGTATCGCAGGCCGCGACCGTGCCCGTGCTCGATGGCATTCGCACCAAGGTAGACAAGCGTAGCACCGCCTACGATTACGAGACCTACGAGGTCGACCGCGCGCCGCGCGCCCAAGTGCGCTTTGCATCGCTTGCCGATGCGGCAGGCCTGCGCCCCGATAGCTACGATGCCGTGCTGTTTGCCGACGTCGACCTGGACAGTTATCCGCTCTCACATGAGGAGGGCCCGCTGGCCACGCTGACGGCAGAGTTAGATCGCAGCGGTGTGACGCTTGAGCCTGCCGCCTTGTTGCGCGTACGCTTTGGTCGCGCGATGCAGGCCGCGCGCGGTCCGGTTACGCTTGCCCGCGTGACGCACGATCGCCAGGCGCGCGAGTGCTACCCGGCTGCCGTGTGGACTGAGTTGCGGGCGCATGCCGAGGCCGCTGGCGCTGCCGAGGCCGCTGAAGCTGCTAAAGCAGCTGACGACGCTAAGACCGCTGGCGCCGACAAGGCGAAGTGCGTGGGTGAGGGTGATATCGTAAGGGACTTCGATCCCGCGGCGGGCGAAGGTCTCAAGCGCGAGCGCGTGGCCTGTGAAGCCCCTCAGCATCTGAGTGCCGAGGCCGTGCCGTATTTGGTCCTGCGTCGTCGCGATGGCGAGGGCGAGGACGCGCCACTCGTGCCGCGCCTGACGTCCGCCTCGCAGATCGAGGCCTATTCCGCCTGCCCGTTATGCTGGTTCGTCTCGTATCGCGTCAAACCTCAGTCCATCGATGCGGGCTTTGGCAACATGGAGAAGGGCAACTTTGTCCATGACATGCTGGAGCACTTGCATGCCCGTCTGCCCCAGGAGGGCATGGAGCGCGTGACGCCCATGAATCTGCCGCGCGCGAAGGAGCTGCTGCACGAGGTCTTTGCCGAGACCCTGGCCGAGCACGCCGGCAAGCGCGGTACCGAGGGCCCGCTGGTGCCGCTCTCTCCAGTGGAGGAGCGCCAGGTGGCCGAGATTTTGCCGCAGCTGGAGGGTGTGCTTGCCTACGAGTCCGAGGCGCTCGCGCCCTTCGCGCCGCGCTACCTGGAGTTTGCGTTCAACGAGCTCCAGGTCGAGTATGCCGGCTGGCCGCTCGGCGGGCGCATCGACCGCGTGGATGTGGATGCCGAGAATCGCGCCGTGGTAATCGACTACAAGCATCGTTCGGGTGTCGAGGAGTTTAAGCTCGCCGATCCCACGGTGCGCGACGAGGAGTCGGGCGAGGCCCCCATCGACGACCCGCGCTGGTTGCCGCCCCATACTCAGACACTCATCTACGCGCAGGCCATGCGCCGGGCTCTGGATCTGGATACCCGCGCCGCACTCTATTTTTCGACCAAGGGCGGCAAGCCCGCGCTGCGCGGTGCGGCGAGCGCCGAGTTGCTTGAGGAAGAGCGCGGCGACGGCCGCATCCCAGGCCTTAAGAAGGGCTTTCCCGGCGAGGGCGGCAACATGGACTTCGATGCGCTGCTCGATCGCGTGGAGACCGGCATTGCCGAGCGTCTGCGCGAGCTCGAGGCGGGCAACGTTGCCGCCGTCGACCCGACGTCGGCTCAGGCCGCGCATGCGCGCTGCTCGTATAACCACGAAGGAACGTTTGTAAGGAGGGACGTGTAGACCATGGATCTTTCGACTTTGATGCCGCAACAGCTGCAGATCGTCAAAACGCTCGACCGTCCGCTGTTTGTCTCGGCGGGCGCCGGCTCGGGCAAGACCTTTACCCTCACGCGCCGCATCGTCTACGCGCTCTCGCCCGAATCCGGTCCGTTTGTCGAGCACCTGGACCAGGTGCTCGCCATTACCTTTACCAAAGACGCCGCGGCCGAGATTCGCGACCGTGTGCGCCGCGCGCTTATCGAAGAGGGTATGGACGAAGAGGCCCTGACCGTCGACGACGCTTGGATTTCGACCATTCACGGTATGTGCTCGCGTATCCTGCGCACGCACGCGCTGGAGCTGGGCATCGATCCCGAATTCACGGTGCTCACCGATACCGATGAGCTTATGGATCAGGCTGTCGAGCATGTGCTGGGGCGCGCGACGGCGCCCGATGCCGCGCCTGAGCTCGCCGCCTCGCTTAAGGCCCTCTACGCTTGGTATCCCATGGCGGGCGAGGGCGGGCCGTTTGGCGCCGGTACCACCATCAAAGGTCTGGTGCGCGACCTGCTGGAGCTATCGAGCCAGCTGCCGGGCGGCATGGACGATGTGTGCGTGGCGCGCGGCCAGGCCGACACCTCTGCGCTTGCCGACGCCTATCGCGCGGCGTTGGGTGCGAGCAAGGCCGCGACCGAGAAAGCGCAGATGGCGCTCGATGCCATCGACGCGTTCGAGGCGAGCGGCAAGACCATGGCCGATGCGGCACGACTCATGATGTCGTGCACCATGCCGCGCGCGAGCAAGGCGTTCCCCAAGGAGCAGGTCGAGCTGCTCAAGGCCGAGGCTGCCGATGCGTTTATCAATATCGTGCTTGCCTGCGGCGGTCCGGCGCTCGATGCGCTGGTGGGCTTGGCCCGCTCTGTAGAGGCTGAGTACCGCGCGCTCAAGGCTGCCCAGTCTGCCCTCGACAACAACGACCTGCTGCGCATGGCCTACGAGGCCCTGCGCGATTACCCGGCCATCCGAGAGGCATACGAGGGCCGCTTTAAGATGGTCATGATCGATGAGTTTCAGGATACCGACCAGATGCAGGTCGACCTGATCCGTTACCTGACCGGCGCGGGCGAGCGTGCGCTGTGTACCGTGGGCGATGCACAGCAGTCGATCTATCGTTTCCGCGGCGCCGAGGTCGAGGTCTTCCGCCGCCAGGAGCGCAAAGTGGACGCCTCGGGGACGGCCGAGGCGGCGGCCGTCGCTGGCGCTGCTGCCGATGTCCCCGCCGGCGAGCTCGTCAAGCTCGTGCGCAACTTCCGCAGCCATGACGAGGTGCTGCGTTACGTGGCACGCGTCTTCGACGGCGATGACGGCGGCCTCATGCAGGGCTTTTTGGATCTTGAGGCGAGCGACGGCCGCAAGGACACGCTGGTAGCGGACGCCTCGCGTCGCCAGGCGCTCTTTGTTGCCGGCGGCAGTACGCAGGAGCGCACACAGGCCAAGGCCCGCGCGATCGCGGAGCGGTTCCGCGCGCTTGCCGATGCCGGCCAGCCCCAGGGCGGCATGGTGCTGCTGCTGGGCCGCATGACAAACGCCGACGTTTATGCCCAGGCTTTCCGCGACCAGGGGCTCGACTGCGTGATCGCGGGTGGCTCGGTCTTTGCCCAGGCAGCCGAGGTGCAGACGGTGCGCGCCCTAGTCTGCGCGCTCGCCAACCCGGCCGATACGGCGCAGGGCCTTATGCCGCTGCTCGCCTCGCCGATGTTTGCGCTCGGCGCCCAGGAGTTCCTGGCGCTGGCGACCAAGCTCGATAGCGAGACGGGGGAGACCTCGCGCCGGAATATCGACGCGGGCATCATGAGCGATTTCGACGTGCCGGGTTTGCAAGACTTGCCGCTCGTGACGCGCGCCCGCGAGGTGCTGCGGTATGCGCTTCGTCGCGTGGGCCGCGATTCGTTCGCTGCCATCGCGCGCGACGTGGTCAACGCCTCCGGTTGGTTTGTGCGTCTGGCACAGCGTGGCCCCGAGGGCAAGGCCATCGCCGCCAACGTGCTCAAGGCACTCGACGCCGTGGCCGAGGCTGAGGCTGAGTTCGGTAACTCGCCGCGTTCCATCGCGCTGGCCTTCGACCGCTTCTTGGCGGGCAAGGAGGCGCCGGGCGCGCTCAACGTGGAGGGCGACGGCGCGGTGCGCATCATGACGGTGCACGCCTCCAAGGGTCTGGAATATCCGGTCGTGGCGGTCGCCGAGTGCTTTGGCGTGCGTAAGTTCTCGGGCACGGCACAGATGGGTCGCGTCGAGGGCGGAGCGCAGGTCGTGGCGCTACCGGCACGCTTCGACGGCGTTAAGCTCGCCGACGGAACCTTTGTGAAGGGCGACGACGTTAAAAAGCAGTTTGAGCATGCGTTTAAGGGCAAGGGCACGTCGCTGTGGCTGCCGCCGGAGCTCATGGAGGACGTCTGTGCGACGGGTTCTCCCGCCGAGGCATTTGTTCGCCTGCGCAACGACGACCTGCAGCTTTCGCTCGAGGAGCGGGCCCGCTTGCTCTACGTTGCCATGACGCGTGCGCGCGAGCTGGTCATTCTGGCGATGGATGCCGGCGTGAGCCGTGGCAAGGTGACGGCGCCGACCTTCGACGTCGAGACCGATTTGACCTACGACGTGCTGCGCCGTATTTTGCCGACTGACGCTCTGGACGTGCCGCAGCTCGATAGCGACCGTTTGGTGTTCGACAACTCCCAGTCGGGCGACTACGAGCTCATCTCGCTGGCGGACTTTACGTTTGGCGAGCAGGCGTTTGAGGCTAACGCTTCACTGGATGCCGAGGGCGGGCTTGTTCGCGGCGATGCGGAGCCGGAGGGCGCCGGTGCAGATGCCCACGCCGCCGTTCCCGGTCCTGCCGACCCCGAGCCCGATGCGTTTGAGCTTGTGTATCCCCAGGCGGTGGGCGTGCGCATGGGCACCTGCCCGTTCCCGGCGCGTGACTCGTATAGCTACTCGTCAATCGCGGCAGCGCTCCATGCCGAGGCCGAGGACCGTGCCGCCGAGGCGCGCGTGCCCATGGACGAGGCTGGCGATGATGCGGAGTCGGATGGCTCGGAGACGACGGATGCGGACGTGGCTGCTGTCGAGCCCGCCGGCAATCCCATGGCGCTGGGCTCGGCCTTCCACGCTGCCTGCCAGTGGCTCATCGAGATGGGTGCCGATGAGCTGCCCACCGCGCGCGCCGAAGCGCTGGCGCGTCTGTGGCGCCTGACGCCGGAGCAGCGCGAACGCTTCGACGTTGCCCTGGACCGCTGGCTCAAGTCGGCTGTTCGTACCGACCTGCTCGCGTGGCCGTGCGTTCGCGCCGAGGTGCCGTTCTTTTCGCTGGGCTGCGAGGACGAGGACATCGCTCGCTACGGTGCATATGCCGAGGGCGCCATCGACGCTTTGGCGACGAACCCGGCGGATTCGTCATGCGCGCTGGTCATCGACTACAAGACGGGCGGCACACCGGACGAGACGCCGGATCAGCTGCAGGAGAAGCACGCCCTGCAGGCGCGCGTTTACGCCGATGTTCTGCACAAGGCGGGCTTTGAGGCCGTGACCGTCAAGTTCGTCCGCGTGGAGCAGGCCGATCCCGCCAACCCCTGCGAGCCCCAGGTGGTCACCTACAGCCTCTAGCCCTCAACAACCTGCGGTGGAATCCCTATCGATTCCACCGCAGTCTTTTTGGGACGGGGCTTTTTTAGCTACTTTGGGCAAACCCACGCGGCCGCCCCGGATAAAGCCCTCAATCGTCCAAATAGCACCGCAACGCATGGGAGAGTCTGGGACGGTACAATAGCTCGAACGGTTCAAACGAATAAGGAGCCATATGCAGCTCACCAAAACGCTTGGGGTGACGCCGGAGGAGCTTTTTGACGCCCTAGCGGGGTCCATCATGCAGGATATCGAAAACGCCACGGGCAAGCGCTCCAGCCGCAACAGGCTCAACGGCAATAAGTACGAGAAGCGTGCCCAGGCCGCAAAAAGGCAAGGTAGCTCTTCATCGGAAACTGTGAACACTTCAGGCTTCGAGTCAGTAGCGAGCGGCCCGACAAAATTAGTTGATGGAAGTGCTAAATGAATAAGAATGCCGCTACGCAACTGCACATCTATTCCGTCTTTTTCGTTCTCGCGGGATTTGTTTTAAATCGGGGAGTGTTTCTACTTTTCCTTGCGGAGAAAGGAATGTCTGTCACGGAAATCGCGCTTTATCAAGCCCTGTTTAACATTGCAACGGTCGTCCTCGAGCTGCCAACAGGGCTGATAGGCGATTTCTTTGGAAAGAAGTTTTCGATTCAAGTGGGCGTGCTGCTGCTTTTCTTCCATACGGCTGGCATGCTGTTGCTCTCAGGTCCCTTTCTTGTCGTGCTTTCCCTTGTTGAGGCACTCGCCTACTCCCTTCAATCGGGGTCCGAACAAGCACTTTTATATGAAATTGCCCGGAATGCCGGTCAAGGAGAGCGCTTCCTCACCATCAATGCTCGGCTGCTTGCCGCGCAATCAATCGCTACGGGAATGGCAATTGTGCTCGGATCTTTCATTGCCCAAGTATCTTGGAGCGCCCTCTACGTATGTGTCTCCGTTTTCTATCTCCTGCAGCTTTTCCTTCTGTATCCCATTGAGAGGACGGAAGCGACCCGTTCTGAAAGCTCTGAAAAGGGAAGGTTTGACGCGGCCAAGATGTTCAGACGCGAAACCTGGCGTGTTGGAGAATCCGCTTTTGCGGTATTGCTTCTTCTAATCGGCACAAGCATGCTCGATGGATTCTATGGGAGTTATTACAACTTGAATCAGTTGGTATTCGACGCATTTGATGCTCCCGTCTCCATAATAGGAATCTTTTTCGGTGCATCCTATGCAGTAAATGCGACGGCCTACATTGCAGCAGATTTCTTCTCATCGCGTTTCGGGAAAAGAAATACCATGCTCGGCTCGATGCTAATCGAGGCTGGCCTTTTCATGATTCTTCCGTGGTTCGCTTCAAATCCGCTGTGTTTGTTTGGCCTTAGCATGGTGCTTTGTTTTCTCCCAGAAGTGGTGTACATCATTTCGGAAAACTTAATCCAAGACGCGATAGCGGACGATCTTCGCGCGACGATCCTTTCCGTCGCGTCTCTGGTAAGGGCTCTCTTTTCTGCAATGTTTTTCTCCATATTTGGATATGTGTTGGGGTTATATCCCATTCAGATAGCGCTCGGTGTTATTGGCGCAATCGCGATGGCAATTACCGCCGTTGTTTCTTTAAAAATGGTAGGAATACATGTCTCCAAGAATTGATATATCGATTGACGAGCTGCCCGAAACGTCGAGCCTTCTTGATGGACATGACTATTCGTCACAAATCATTCAGCGTATCGCCGGGGTTCCAGTAATACTCGATGCATCGGGATGCCCTCATTCCCTTTTTGAAGGTCCCAAATTGACTACCCGTGTGGGTTTGGCTAGGTTCGGGTGCTGTCCGTGCCGTGCGGTAAAATCGTTCAGTCAGAACACGAACCCGCATCGGAGCTCATCACATGGCATTCGTCCATCTGCACAATCACACTGTTTTCTCCATGCTCGACGGCGCAACCCGTATCCAGGATATGGTCAATCGCGCCGTAGAGCTGGGCATGCCCGCCGTGGCCATTACCGACCACGGCTACATGTATGGCGTGCCCGATCTGGCGCTGGCCTGCGACGCCGTCAACCACAATACGCCCGAGTACAAAACTTGGAGCCACGACAAGGCCTTCTTGGAAAAGGACCGCCGCGACGAGCTGGTGGAGCCCGATCCCGAGGAAAACCCGCGCGAGCATGCCCAGTATGTGAAGGACATGGCCATGTGGGACGAAAAGGGCAACATCGACGAGCTCAAGCCGCCCCTGGTCATCAAGCCCATCTTTGGCTGCGAGGTCTACTTTACGCCGGACGAGACGCTCGCCCGCGACCATAAGCCCGAGCTCTACCACATGATTCTTCTGGCCAAGGACCAGGAGGGCTACGTCAACCTGATGCAGACGGTCTCCGAGGCCGCCGTGCAGGGCTTTTACTACAAGCCACGCGTGACGCTCGACAACCTGCGCCGCCACGCCAAGGGCATGATCTGCACCAGTGCCTGCATCGCGGGCATCATCCCCAAGTACATCGACCGCGGCGACATGGAAGGCGCCATCAAGTGGGCCGAGACCTTCCGCGACACCTTCGACCCCGGCGACTTCTACATCGAGATCCAGGAACACGGCATCACCACCGACAACGGCCTGACCGATGAGCAGATGGACCGCACGCTCATCGACATCGCCAAGCAGGTGGGCGTCAAGGTCATCGCCACCAACGACTTCCATTACCTGCGCCGCGAGGACGCGCCCGTGCAGGACGTCATCATGTGCATCGGTATGAACGCCAAGGTCGACGACCCCAACCGCATGCGCATGACCGGCTCGGAGTTTTACATGAAGACCGAGGAGGAGATGCGGGCGATGTTCCCGTATTGCCCCGAGGCCTGCGACAACACGCTCGAGATCGCCGACAAGTGCTACGTCGAGCTGGACTGGGACTCCATCATCCTTCCGCGCTTCCCGTTGCTCGACCCCGGCGAGACGCACGAGAGTCAGTTCCGCCGCGAGTGCGAGAAGGGCCTGCGCCAGCACTACGGTGACGACTGGGCCACGCGCGAGATCGGCGGCGTTAACATCAAAGAGCGCTTTGAGTACGAATACAAAGTCATCTGCGACAAGGGCTTTGCCGCCTACTTTTTGATTGTTGCCGAGTACGTGCAATGGGCCAAGGACAACGGCATCGGCGTCGGCCCCGGCCGTGGCTCGGCTGCCGGCGCTATCGTCGCCTACGCCATGAACATCACCGCGTTCGACCCGCTCGAGAACGGCCTGATGTTCGAGAGGTTTCTGTCCCCGCAGCGTACCGAGATGCCCGATATCGATATGGACTTCGACGATGAGCGGCGCCTCGAGGTCGTGGAGCACGTTCGCCAGCTCTACGGCCCCGAGAAGGTCACCCACGTCATCACCTACTCGACCATTAAGGCCAAGCAGGCCATCAACGACGCCGCTCGCGTCCTGGACTACCCGGTCTACATGGGCCAGCGTCTGTCCAAGATGGTCTCGAGCGACCCCAAGGTCAAGCTCAAGCAGGTGCTCGAAAAGCAACCCGGCAAAGAGGACCTGTTTAACCCCGATTTTGCCGAGGCATATAAAAAGGACGACGACGCCCGCCGCATCATCGACACGGCGCTCTCAATCGAGGGCCTCACCCGTGGCGAGGGCGTGCACGCGTGCGCCGTTCTGATCTGCCGCGACCCCGTCAACGAGCACGTGCCCACCAAGCTCGACACCAAGGGCGGCGTCGAGATTACCCAGTACGAGGGCCATACCGTTGCCGACATGGGCTTGCTCAAGATGGACTTCTTGGGCCTGCGCACGCTGACTGTTATCTCCAAGGCCAAGGCAAACATCAAAAAGAACTTCGGCATCGACATCAAAGAGGAAGAGATTCCCTTTGACGACCCCGAGATCTTTAAGCTCATGGGTTCCGGCCACACCGCCGGCGTCTTCCAGGTCGAGTCCGCCGGCATGACGGCCACGATCAAGAACATGAAGCCCACCGAGTACAAGCACGTCGTAGCATTGATCGCCCTGTACCGCCCGGGCCCGCTGGGCGCCGGCATGGTTTCGTCCTACATCAACCGTATGAACGGCAAGGAGCCGGCGGTCTCCTACGACGACCGCCTGGACGACATCCTGGGCGAAACCTACGGCACCATGGTCTACCAGGAGCAGGTTATGCTCATCTCCGTCGAGATGTGCGGCTTCTCCAAGGGCGAATCGGACTCGCGTATCCGTAAGCCCGTGGCTAAGAAGAAAATCAAGCTGCTCACGTCGACGGTGCTCCACTGGGAGGATGGCTCCGACGAGACCACCTACGACCACTGGATGAACGGCGCCATCAAGAACAACTATACGCGCGAGGTCGCCCAGAAGATTTGGGACGATGTTCTCGAGTTCGCGTCCTACGCCTTCAACAAGTCGCACTCCGCCGGCTACGCCATCCTGGTTATGCAGACGGCGTGGCTCAAGGCGCACTATCCGCACGAGTACATGGCGGCCGTTCTGACGTCCTATACGGGCAAGACCGACAAGATCGTGCACTACGTCTCGGCATGCCGTCACGACGGCATCCCCGTGCTGTCGCCAGATGTCAACGAGTCCGGTACCGAGTTCACGGCTACCAAGGAGGGCGTGCGCTTTGGTCTGGCCGGCATCCGCGGCGTGGGCACCGGCGTGGCGCAGGCGATTATCGCCGAGCGCGAGGCGGGCGGCCCGTTTAAGACGCTGCACGACTTTGTCGAGCGCGTGGACTCGAGCCAGGCCAACCGCCGCGTGATCGAATCGCTCATCAAGGCAGGCGCCTTCGACTCCACGGGGTATCCGCGTCGCCAGATGATGCACTTTGTGGATAAGAACAACCCCGAGAACATCATCGATGCCGCGGTGAAGCGCCAGAAGGATCGCGCGAGCGGTCAGACGTCGTTCTTTGATATGTTTGGCGACGTTGAGGGCTCGGGCTTTGAGGTGAGCGTGCCCGATCCGGATGGTCAGGAGTGGGACCGCCACCTTAAGCTGAGCCAGGAGAAGGAGGTTCTGGGCATCTATGTCTCGGACCACCCGCTGCGCCCGTTTGAGTATGCACTAGCCAAGGCGCGCGACTTCTCGTTCTCGCAGATCGATACCGGCTACGAAGTTCAGAATCCTACGGGCGGCACCATCAACCAGGAGATTCCCGAGGGCAAGGCGCTGTGGTGGGCCGGCATGGTCTCGAGCGTGTCCAAGCGCGTGACCAAAAACGGTGACCCCATGGGCATCGTGCAGCTCGAGGACATGGAAGGCGAGGCCACCGTCGTCGTGTTCCCCAAGACCTATAAAGAGGCCGAGGGGTACCTGTACGGCGAGGTCGATCCCGAGACCGGCGCGCAGCTGTCCGATGCCTTTGTGCGCATTAAGGGCAAACTCGAGCGCTCGGACCGCGGCGACCAGATCATCGCGCAGGAGATCGTGCCGCTCGAGCTCAACGAGGAGAACAACAAGCCCAAGGTGTTTGAGGTCATGGTGCCCAACAGCCGCTTTAGCCAGGGCAATATGGCGCGCCTGGCCACGGTGCTCACCGCCAACCCGGGCGGCGACCGCGTGGAGATCTTTATCGAGCAGGTGGACGGGCGCGTGCTGCGTGCCGAGGTACCTGCCAAGGTCAACGCGCGTTCGATTCCGCTGCTGGCCGAGGCCAAGGCCATTGTGGGTAACCAGGGTCGCGTGACGGTGATCTAAGCTACCCCGGGTGAGATTGGAGGAAGTGATGGCGCAGGGGACGTTTGTGCAGGCGCTTCGCAAAGAGGCGGCGTTGAGCGGCACCTTTATGAAGGGGCGTTCGCTCATGCTCAACGGCGCCGTGCTGTCGATCGAGGACAGCGGCTCGCGCTTCTCCAAAAACGTGACGGTTGAGGGCTCGGTGCGCGGCTCGCGCGGCGACCTGTACAAGACGCACGTGGCGCTCGACATGGACGAGCACGAGGTTATCGACTACGACTGCGACTGCCCCGCCGCATACCGCTATCCCGGTATGTGTAAGCACGCTATTGCCACGGCGCTGGCGTATTTGGATGCCAGCGGCGCCGAGCCCGTCGAAGGTTTGCGCACGCCGGTTCGCACGTTTACGGCGCAGCCGAAACAGCCCGCGCGCGCCGCGTCCGCCGCGCCGGCCGTCAACCCCAACTTTCCCTTCCCGGCGCCCGTCCCCACGAGCCCGAGCCTTGTGGCGGCGCTTTCCGATCTTTCGGACGCGCGCATGGATGAGCTGGCGAGCATGCGCCGCAAGCTTGCCGGTGCCGTTGATCCCGACGCCCCCAAAGCGGCGTTGGAGCCCTCGTTGGTGCCGTACTACAATCCGCTGTTCGCTGACCGCTTTAGCTGGGCGCTCGAGTTCCGCATTCGCTGTGGATCGGTCTCCTACGTGGTCAAGGACATCGACGGCATGGCCGATGCCTACGTGCGCGGCGGCACGTTCTCCTATGGCAAGAAGCTCACGTTTGTCCATTCACCTGAGGCCTTTGACGAAACATCGGCAAAGCTGCTCAACCTTGTTGCGACGACAGTTGCCTATCTCGATGACATCACAAGCTCGCGTTCGGCGTCGTACGACTTTGCCCGCAGTGGTTTTGTTGCCGAGCGTCAGTTGCCGCTGTCCGAGCATAGCATCGTATATGTGCTGGACCTGCTGCGCGGCCAGACCATCTCCTTTGAGCCCGCCTGGTCGCGGGGGATGACGACGCATCGCACCTACGACGTGGCGGTTGAGCTGTCTCCGCAAGGGGAGGACGAGGCATCCGCTAAGCGCCCACCGCTGCTTGCCGCCAAAATCGCGCCGGCGGCTGGTGGTAGCTATGACCTGCGCCTGCCCGCCGATATGTACTGCTTTGCGTCGGGCGATGCCGCCTACTTGGTTGACACGCGCCGCGCGCGCCGTACCGACGCTGCATTTGCTCAGCATGCCGCACCTTTTTTGTCGCGCTTGCTGCCGTGCCGCACGCCCGCCCATATTGCCGCCGAGCAGGTGGGTGAGTTCTGCCGTATGGCGCTGCCCATTTTGCGCGACTACACCGACCTCACCGCGCCCGCCGCGCTCGATACCGTGGCACCCGAGCCGAGCTTTGCTATGGCGATCGGTGTCGACGATGGGTTCGTGACCTGCAAAATTACGGTTACCTACGGCGATTGGTCGGCGGATCTCTTTAGCCTGGGCGCTCCGGGCAGCCCCTTCGAAGAGCAGCGCCCCGGTGTGCCGCCCCGCGACGAGGTGGCGGAGTTTCGCGTTATGGATACGGCGGCCCTGTACTTCGATTTCTACGAGGGCGGTCTGGCGTTTGAGGAGCGCGATGACGCCCGCTTGTTCTGCCTGCTGACCGAGGGCCTGTCCGCCCTGTCCGAACTGGGTGAGGTCATGCTCAGCGACCGTCTGCGCCAGATCTCGGTCCGCCCCGCGCCCAAGCTCTCGGTTCGTGCGACCGTTAAGAGCAATCTGCTCGATGTCGAGCTGGGCGCGAGCGGGCTTTCGGCCGCGGACCTTGCCGTCTATCTCGATTCGTACAAGCGCCATCAAACGTTTGCGCGCCTTACGTCCGGCGACATCATTCGCCTGGACGAGGGAGCGCGCGCCGCGTTTGGCCTTGCCGAGGACCTGGGTGTCGATGCCGTCGACCTGCTCGACGGCGTGTCGCTTCCCGCGTCGAGCACCCTGTTCGTCGACAGCATGCTCGCACGCACGCCGGCGCTCGAGGCCGATCGCGACGCTGCGTTCCGCCGTACCGTCGAGCGCCTGGACACGCTCGGCAAGATGGACTTTACGGTGCCGGCATCGCTCAAGGCAACGATGCGCGGCTACCAGGTCGACGGATACCAGTGGCTCGGCTCGCTCGAACACCTGGGCCTTGGCGGCATCTTGGCCGACGACATGGGCCTGGGCAAAACGCTCCAGATGATTGCGCATATTCTGGTGCGCGTGGAGGCGGGGGACACCAAGCCCACGCTCGTGGTATGCCCGGCCTCGCTCGTGTACAACTGGACCGCCGAGCTGGAGCGCTTTGCCCCGTCGCTCGATGTGTGCGCCATCGTGGGCGCCAAGGCCCAGCGCCGCGTGCAGATTGCCGGCGTGGCCGAGCATAACGTGGTTGTAACGTCGTATGACCTTATGCGGCGCGATATCGACGAGTACGTCGAGCAGGACTTTGCCCGCGTGGTGCTCGACGAGGCCCAGTACATTAAAAACCCGCTCACGCAGGTGGCGCGCGCCGCAAAGCGTCTGCCTGCCGGCGTGCGCTTTGCCCTGACGGGCACGCCCATCGAAAACCGCCTGTCCGAGCTCTGGAGCATCTTCGACTTTTTGATGCCGGGCCTTTTGGGGACGCGCGAGTCGTTTGCCAAGCGCTTTGAGAGCCCCGTCGAGCATGCCGAGGGCGATAGCGCCGCTCGCCTGCAGGCGCTCGTGTCGCCGTTTGTGCTGCGCCGTGTTAAGGAAGACGTGGTGGCCGACCTGCCCGAGAAGATCGAAGACACCGTCATGGCGCAGCTTACCGGCGAGCAGCGCAAGCTCTACCTGGCCAACCAGGACCGCATCGCCCAGCAGGTGCAGCACCGCGAGGCTGGGGAGTTTAAGAAGGACAAACTCAAGGTGCTCGCCGAGCTTACCAAGCTGCGCCAGATCTGCTGCGACCCGCATCTACACTACGAGGACTACAAGGCGGGGAGCGCCAAGCTCGACGCTTGCATGGAGCTCGTGCACGGTGCGCTCGACGGCGGGCATCGCATCCTGTTGTTCAGCCAGTTTACGGGCATGCTCGACATCATTGGCAAGCGTCTGGCCAAGGAGGATATCGGCTTTCTTAAGCTCACGGGCGCTTCGTCCAAGGAAAACCGCGCCAAGATGGTCGCGCAGTTCCAGGCGGGCGAGGTGCCGGTCTTTTTGATTTCGCTCAAGGCGGGCGGCGTGGGCCTTAATTTGACGGCTGCCGACGTGGTGATCCACTACGACCCGTGGTGGAACGTGGCCGCGCAGGACCAGGCGACCGACCGCGCGCATCGTATTGGCCAGAAGCATACCGTGACCGTGTACAAGCTCATCGCCAAGGACACGATCGAGGAACGCATCATGCAGATGCAGGAGTCCAAGCGCGACCTGGTCAACAGCGTGCTCGGCGGCGACGGCATCTCCTCGGCGCTGTTTACCCGCGAGGATGTTCTGGCGCTGCTCGGCGGCGACGGGCGCTAGCCTCGCTCATTATGTGTTCATTTGCGATGCCGTGGATGGTTCGCGCGCCTTTGGGCATAAGAAGCATTGAGAACATCGGCACATCAGCAAAGGAGAACATCATGGCGAAATTCTTTAAGGACCCCGACGGCAAGCTCGTTGCCGCCCTTGGCAACGACGTTGCAACCCCTGCCGGCTGCACGGAGCTGACCGCGAACACCGAGGACGCGGCGCACGAGAAGCACGTGCCCGTCGTTGAGAGCGAGCGCGACGGTCACGTGATCCGCGCGCGCGTGGGATCGGTCGAGCATCCTATGGTGCCCGAGCACTACATCGAGTGGATCGCCCTTGAGGCCGAGGGCCGTCTGGAGGTCCATTACCTTGAGCCCGGCATGAAGCCTGCGACGTTTTTTGCCGGCGGTTCCAAGACCGGTACCGTCTATGCCTATTGCAACCTGCATGGGCTGTGGTCCGCGACGTTCTAGGAGCGCGTCCCCGCTCGGGGTATCATAGCTAGCACATGCACATGCGAGCGCCGACTGCATCATGCGGCCGGCGCTTTTACTACGACAACGATGGTTTACGACGGAAAGGGCTGAGCCATGAAGCTCGCACTTGCACAGATCGATATGCGCCTGGGTGATATTGAGGGCATTTGCGGCCGCATCGAGGACCAGGCTCGTCTGGCCCACGAGCGCGGGGCGCGCGTGCTGTGCGTGCCGGCTCCGCTCTTTATGGGCGCCATGCCCGGGGGCCTGGTGGGCACTGCCGACTTTGAGCACGACATGTTGACAGGCCTGACCGGTGTCGCCGAGCGTATCCAAGAACTCGATATGATCTGCATCGTGCCCGCGGCGGTTTCGTTTGAGGGCCAGCCCCTGCTCGACTACATGATGCTCAAGGACGGCCATGTGGTGCCGGCCCGTTCGAGCATTGCTCTGCAGCGTGGTGGGAACGGTGATGCCCGTTGGGCACCGCCGGTGTTCGACGTGGACGGCGTGCGTATCGCCGTGATCTTCGACTTGGACCGCGAACTCGAGATGCTGCCGACCGGCGTCGACCTCATCGCCTATTTTCAGTTCAACGCGTTTGATATGACCGACCGCGAGACGGCCGCCATTGCCGCCGTTCGCAGCGGTGCCTACCGCAAGATCGCATCCAAGCGCAGCGTGTGGTTTGCCTGCATGGCGCCGGTCGGTGCCTATGACGAGTCGGTGTATACCGGCGGGTCGTTTGTACTCGACGACTGTGGGCGCGTGGTGGCCCAAGCGCCGTGTTTTGAAGAGAGCCTGCTGGTTCAGGAGATTCAGCGCGGCGTAATGCTCGATGCCCTGGAGGACCACGAGCTGCCCGAGTTTCGTTCCGAGGAGTGGTTGTGGCAGGCGCTGGTGCTCGCTGTGCGCGATAACGCCCGTGCCCATGGCACGTCGCGTGCCGTGGTGGCGCTCGAGGGCGATCTGCCGTCGTCTTTGCTTGCGGCGCTGGCTGTCGATGCATTGGGCTCGCGCAACGTGATCGGCCTGGTGTTGGACCGCAACCGCATCTTTACGCCGGCGCAGGAAGAGGCCGAGGCCGCTCGTTGTGCCGCCGTTCGCGCGATTGCCGAGCGCCTGCATATTCGCACGGTTGAGCGCGATGCGCCGGATGCGGCGCGCGTACTCGACCGCGATGTGTCGGCGGGCGACGCCGAGCGCCTGCGCTCTCGCACGCTGGGCCTTATGCTGGAGGACACGGCGCTCGAGCTGGGCGCGATGGCTCTGAGCCCGCTGTCCAAGACCGAGTACGCGTTGGCGGCACCGGCGCTTTGCGGTGGCTACCAGGGCGATTACGCGCCCTTTGGTGATGTGTACCTGTCGACGCTCGAGTTTGTGGCGCGCGTGCGCAACCGCACGTCTGCCGTGGTGCCGCAGGAGCTCGTGACGCTCAACGCGGTGGAAGATTGCATGGAGCGCGTGCTGGCGCGGGCGCTCTCGACGCTCGACGGTCCGATCGACATGCTCGACCGCGCGGCGCAGCTGCTCGATGGGCTCGAACCGGGTGAGGTCGATGGCGCGCTCGAGTCACACGTCGACCGCAACCGTCCCTTCGACGACATCCCAATGGCCGCCGGCAAGTCCGAGGCTTGCTCGCTGCTGCTGATGCTCGTGCGCCAGGGCGAGGCTGCCCGTCACATGCTGCCGACGGCGCCGATCGTCTCGGCCCGTTCGTTTGCCGAGCGTGCCTGGCCGTATATGCTCGCGTGGTCCGACCTGGGACTGAGCGGTAAAGAGCGCATGACGGTCGATGCGCTGGCACGCGCCGAGGTGCGCCGCTTTGCCGACGAGGATACAAGCGAGCGCATGCGTGGCGAGATGATGGGCATACTGGGTGACCTGTTGGGTATTTCACCCGAGCAGATGGAGGAACTGCGCTCCGAGGACGGCCAGCGCCGCCTGCACGAGGGCATGAAAAAGTTTGAGGGCGAGGTCCAGGACGCCATCGGAAAGATGATGGGCGGCCAGGGCGGACCGCAGGGTGGGCCCCAGGGCACGCCGATGCCGCATCCGCCGGTTGATCCCCGACAGTTCCCATTCTTCTCGCAGAACTAAACTGGGGATGGGATTCGCTCTCAACCCCGATACTTCAACTAAGCATCTTGACCCCGTTGTGTTATTCTAGAACAGACGTTCGTGAGTAGTGCGCGGGGCCTTGCCTTGCGCTTGGTAAAAGACGAGGGGAGGTTGGCTTGGTTATTTTAGGCATTGACCCCGGTTTGGCTCATACGGGTTGGGGGATTATCGAGGAGCGGCGTGGCGAGGTTCGCTGCCGTGCCTATGGCTGCATCGAGACCAGCGCGGGTAGTCCGCTCGCGGTGCGCCTGTCGCATATCGCCCGCGACCTCAAGGGTGTCGTGGAGCGCTATCGACCCGATACCGCTGCTATCGAGAGCATTTACTTTGGCGCCAACGTTCGCTCGGCCATCCCTACGGCGCATGCCCGCGGCGCTGCGCTTGTGGCGCTTTCGGAGTGCGCGCTCGAGATCGGCGAGTACACGCCCATGCAGATCAAACAGGCTGTGGTGGGTACCGGCGCCGCGGACAAGCGGCAGGTCGCCTACATGGTACGCACGCTAACGCAGCTCGACCACGACCCGCATCCCGACCATGCCGCCGATGCCCTGGCCTGTGCCATCTGCCACGTAAACCTCAGCCGCACCCGCGCCCTCACCGGTGGCGAGTTCTATCAACAGAGAGGAACCGGATACTGATGATTTCCCAGCTCCACGGAACGCTTGTCGAGGCCACGATGAGCTCTGCTGTCGTCGATGTGTCGGGCGTTGGCTTTGAGCTCGGCATCTCGGGCAGCACTGCGGCCACGTTGCCGACGCCCGGCGGCGAGGTCCGCCTCTACACGCGTATGCAGGTGCGCGAGGACGCCATGACACTTTTCGGTTTTTCCTCTAAGGATGAGCGCACGATGTTCGATCGGCTCGTGTTCGTCTCGGGCGTTGGCCCGCGCTTGGCGCTCGCCGTGCTTTCCACCTATACCGTGGGGCAATTGTATTCGCTGGTGATGGCCGAGGACGACAAGGGCATGGCCAAGGTGCCCGGTGTGGGCAAAAAGACAGCTCAGCGTCTGATCCTGGAGCTCAAGAGCACCTTTGCCAAGGACAAGGGCTTTGTGCCGGTCGACGTGATTCCCGGCCAGGTTGCGATGCCCGTGCCCGCTGCCGCTCCCTCGGCCATCGATGACGCCCGTGCGGCGCTCCTTTCCATGGGCTTTAGCCCGCAGGAGACCGATGTTGCCCTGAGCGGGTATGATGGGCAGGATATGCGTGTCGAGGATTTGCTCGGCGCGGCGCTTAAGCGACTCGGAATGGATGCGTGATGTGGGAAGCCGATGACTCTCAGGACCTGTGGGCGACGCCCGGCAACTCGCCGGCGGCATCCATGGCGCACGGCGAGCGCATGGTGGGCTCGGAGCTGACGGCCGAGGACCTCGATGTCGATCGCACTTTGCGCCCCCAGCGCCTGGACGATTACTGCGGCCAGGAGCATATCAAGCAGAGCCTGCGCGTGTTGATCGAAGCGGCGCAGAGCCGTGGCGAGACGCTCGACCACGTGATCTTCTCGGGCCCTCCGGGTCTGGGCAAGACCACGCTGGCTACGGTTATCGCCAACGAGCTGGGCGCTCAGATCAAGACCACGAGTGGCCCTGCCATCGCGCGCACCGGCGACCTGGCAGCCATCCTTACTAACTTGCAGCCGGGTGATGTGCTGTTTATCGACGAGATCCACCGCCTCAACCGTTCGGTCGAGGAGGTCCTGTACCCCGCGATGGAGGACTTTGCCCTCGATATCGTGATTGGCAAGGGTCCGGCGGCGCGCTCGATTCGCCTGGATATCCCCAAGTTTACGCTGGTGGCGGCAACGACCCGCTCGGGTATGCTGACTGGCCCGCTGCGCGATCGCTTTGGCATTTCATATCGCCTGGATTACTACACGGTCGAAGAACTCGCGCAGATTGTGACGCGCTCGGCGTCCATCCTGGGTGTGACAATAGACCATCCGAGCGCGCTCGAGATCGGCTCGCGCTCGCGTGGCACGCCGCGCTTGGCTAACCGTTTGCTCAAGCGCGTGCGCGACTATGCGCAGGTGCGTGGCAACGGTCCCATTGAGCTTGGTATTTGCCGTCAGGCGCTCGAGTTCTTCGAGATCGATGAGCTTGGTCTGGACTGGATGGATATTCGCATTTTGGAGACACTCGCTAAGACGTTCTCCGGACGTGCCGTGGGCCTGACAACGCTTGCCAGCGCTGTGGGCGAGGACCCGGGAACGCTCGAGGATGTCTATGAGCCCTATCTGCTGCAGTGCGGGTTGATGATTCGTACGCCGCAGGGCCGTCAGGCAACCCTGCGCACCTTTGAGCACCTGGGGATTGAACCTACCGTTTAGGGCGCTTTGTTTTGGCGGGCTGTTGGGCTATCGCCGGGCATCGGGTAAACATATCGCCGTTCATCGGTTATGGGCGTTTTACTATTGCGCACCCGTGCTATGCTGAATTGGTCTTTTTCTCATTCGGTAACGAAAGGACCGCCCATGCCTACTGACATCGAAATCGCACGTTCTGTCACGCCGTTGCCTATTACCGAGGTGGCCAAGAACGCCGGCGTCGACGTTAAGCACCTTATTCCGTACGGCTTCGACAAGGCTAAGGTCGACTATTCACTGCTCAACGAGCCGACCGATCACCAGGCCAAGCTCGTCCTCGTGACCGCTATCAACCCAACGCCTGCGGGCGAGGGCAAGACCACCACGACCATCGGTCTGGCCGATGGCCTGCGTCGTCGCGGCGTCAAGAGTGCCGTGGCCCTGCGCGAGCCTTCGCTCGGCCCCGTCTTTGGTGTTAAGGGCGGTGCTGCCGGCGGCGGCTGGGCTCAGGTGATCCCCATGGAGGATATCAACCTGCACTTTACCGGCGACTTCCATGCCATCGGTGCTGCCAACAACCTGCTGGCCGCCATGCTTGATAACCACATCCAGCAGGGCAACCAGCTTGGCATCGACGTTAAACGCATCACTTGGAAGCGCGTCGTCGATATGAACGACCGTCAGCTGCGCCACGTCATCGACGGTATTGGCGGTAAGGCCCAGGGCGTGCCGCGCGAGGACGGCTTCGATATCACCGTCGCCTCCGAGGTCATGGCAATCCTGTGCCTGTCTACGAGTATCAGCGACCTCAAGGAGCGCCTGGGCGAGATCGTCGTCGGCTACAGCTTTGCCGGCGAGCCCGTCCGTGCCCGCGACCTTAAGGCCCAGGGTGCCATGGCCGCGTTGCTTAAGGACGCGCTCAAGCCCAACCTGGTGCAAACGCTCGAGGGCACGCCCGCGTTTGTCCACGGCGGTCCCTTCGCCAACATCGCCCACGGCTGCAACTCTATCATGGCCACGCGTATGGCGATGCGCTTTGGCGATGTCGCCATTACCGAGGCCGGCTTCGGTGCCGATCTGGGTGCCGAGAAGTTCCTCGACATCAAGTGCCGTATGACGGGCGTTCGCCCCAGCGCCGTCGTGGTCGTCGCGACCGCTCGTGCGCTGAAGTACAACGGTGGCGTCGCCAAGGCCGACCTCAACGAGGAGAACCTCGAGGCACTCAAGGCCGGCATGCCCAACCTGCTGCGTCACGTCGACAACATCCAGAACGTTTATGGTCTGCCCTGCGTGGTCGCCATCAACCGCTTCCCGACGGACACCGAGGCCGAGCTTGCGCTCATCGAGTCCGAGTGCCAGAAGCTCGGCGTCAACGTTGAGCTTTCCGAGGTCTGGGCCAAGGGCGGCGAGGGCGCGCTCGAGCTTGCCGATGAGGTCATGCGTCTGATTGAGCAGCCGAGCGAGCTCAAGTTTGCCTATGAGGACGGCGCCGATGTCGCCGACGCTCTTGAGGCCATTGCCACCAAGGTCTACCGCGCCGATGGCGTTGACTTTACGCCGGCCGCCAAGCGCCAGCTCGCCGAGCTGCGCGAGAACGGCTTTGGCAACCTGCCGGTGTGCGTGGCCAAGACGCAGTACAGCTTTAGCGACAACGCCAAGGCCCTGGGCGCTCCCGAGAACTTCCGCATCACGGTGCGTGAGCTCAAGGTTTCCGCCGGTGCCCACTTTGTGGTCGCACTGACCGGCAGTGTTCTGACCATGCCGGGCCTGCCCAAGGTCCCCGCGGCTGAGAACATCGACGTCGACAACGACGGCAACATCACCGGCCTGTTCTAAGCTTGTTGCCCATAGCTGCTTGCCCGCCCCGTCGCGCCTACCAAGGCCCGGCGGGGCTTTTGTTTTCTAGCCGCGCTTGTCTTGTAGATATGGACGGGCTCTGTCCGTCACGGGCTTTTGCGCGGGTAGAATGCATGGATAACTTGATGCTTACGGGCGACGGAAAGGAATCGTTGCATGGATCAGGACAAGACAACCGTGATGGGCGGCTACGGTTCCGCGCAGGCTGGCGATAGCGCCGATGCGACCCGCGTTGTTCCCAACCCCGGTTATACCGACCCCGCCGCGACGCAGCCTTCTGCCGAGCCAACCCGGGTTATGGGCTATGGCGACACAGCGCGGGATTCTTATGCCGTATCTTCGCAAGGCCCCTATGGCAACGCAGCTCCGGACCCGTTTGATTACGCGCCGCAGGATTCTTATGCCGCCTCGACGCCGAATCCCTATGATGACCTGCCGCAAAATCCCATTCCGCAGCCTCAGCAGACGACGTATATGCCTCGCACGGCGCAGCCTCGCTACGAGTCGCGCGAGCCGTATCGCGAGTACCCCAAGTCGATTCCGCAATATGGCGAGGACGAGGAGAAGAAGCCGTCGCGTTCGTCGAGCGTGATCAAGAAGATCCTCATCGTGCTGGCGATCTTCTTTGCGCTGTCGGTTGTGTTTGCCATTGTGTCGGGCATGCTCAACAAGCGAGGGAGTTCAACGGCTGATACCGCTGCCGAGCAAACCGAGTCCGCCTCGTCTAGCACCGTCGATCTGAGCGATATCCCGGGGCAGTACTGGTCCAACGCCAAGAAGCTCCTCAAGTCGCGCGGCGCCAATCTTTCGAATGCCGTGGTCCTGACTGATGATGGCTCAACGCCCGTCATCGATGCCAACTGGGTCGTTACTTCTGCTTACTATAACGACAGCGGCAACCTCGAAATTCAACTCACGCACAAGAATAGCTCGGGCAACTCACCCGACGGCCAAAGCGGTACCGACAGCTCGAGTTCCAATACGTTGGAGGACTTGAGCAACAAGGCACAGGAGCTTGGGGATAAGGCCCAAGAGCTGGGCGACACGGCCCAGAACCTGGGCGACACCGCTCAGAACTTGGGCGACATGGCGACGGATGCCTGGAACGCCCTACAAAACGGCATCTCGGGCACGCAGGGAAACTAGCTGTTAAGCGGGCTACAGCTGCTCGGCCGGACGGTCGGGCGAGCTAAAGCCCGAGTCAAACGTAACGACGCATGAGGCATTGGGTCGGCGCTCGTGCACGATGCGCGTGACGAGCTCCAGCAGCTCCTCGTCGGATATGTCAAAGCCGTCGGGACGCACAAGGTCAAACGAAACGAACCCGTCGTGCTCGTGCAGGTCGTGGATGGAGAGCGCGGGATCGATCTGCGTAACGCCACGCTTGACCCAGCCGCGTAGGTCGTCGCCGGTGGTGGCGATGGGGTCGCAGTGCAACGTGATGCCAATGCCCATCTGGCGCTTGATGTCGTGCTCGATGGTGTCTAGGATCTCGTGGTGCTCAAATGCGTCGCCCTCGCCGGGCATCTCCACGTGGGCGCTGGCAAACTGACGACCGGGGCCGTAGTCGTGCACCATCAGGTCGTGTGTGCCCAAGACCTGCGGATAGGACATGATCTTGTCGC
This sequence comes from Collinsella sp. AM15-2, assembly GCF_003471985.1. Lineage (NCBI taxonomy): Bacteria > Bacillati > Actinomycetota > Coriobacteriia > Coriobacteriales > Coriobacteriaceae > Collinsella > Collinsella sp. AM15-2. Next base: position 33,934 of record NZ_QRKO01000019.1, read on the forward strand.
GGATTGCCTGGACGAGCTTGGGATCGGGCGCTTGCCCCAGCAACGGGCTGATGGCGTCGCGCACTAGGCCCATGCCGCTGATGCAGATGAAGATGCCCACACCCAAGCCCGCCCAGCCGTCGAGGTCAAAGCCGGTCGTTTGCGAAATAAGCGCCGCCGCTAAGACCGAGCCCGAGGTGATGACGTCGTTTTTGGAGTCCTGTGCTGTGGCAATGAGTGTTTCGGAATCGATACGGTTGCCCAGCGCGCGGTTGAATGCGGCCATCCAGAGCTTAACGAGCATGGATGTAGCCAGTGCCGCAAGGGAAACGAGCGTGTAAGCGGTGGGGGAGGGCTTGATGATCTTGGTGACCGACTCGAGGATCAGGTTGATGCCGACGGCGCAAACCAGGACGGCGACGAACAGACCGGCTAGGTACTCGTAGCGGCCGTGGCCATAGGGGTGGCCTTCGTCGGCCGGGCGGCTGGCAAGGCGGAACCCGAGCAGACTCACGATGTTGCTCGAGGCGTCGGAGAGGTTGTTGAAGGCGTCGGCGATGAGCGAGACAGAGCCGGCGAGCAGGCCCGCGATGCCCTTGGCCAGGCACAGAGTGATGTTGAGGCCAATGCAGACGAGGCTTGCGGAAAAGCCCGCGTTGGTGCGGCAAGATGCATCGACCGGCTCGCTCTCGCTGCCGGGAACAAGCGTATGTACCAGCCGATTTACAAATAGCATAGCGGTCGTCCTCACAATCATGTTTAAGGGGATAGTGTAGCTCGCGCGGGGGCGCCGTGCACCGATGCTCAGAAAATGCAGCAATAGTCTGCCGGTGCTAACGAGCGAGCCTTCTCGTCTGCCTGGGTGGTCCATTTTGGGCCACATGGGTATGGGCATGTGCCTGTTTGCTCGACATACTTAATGTCGACAGCCCCTGTGCAAAGGAGGACGTTTCCATGGACGAGATGTTTGCCATTAAATGTCAAAACTGCGGCGGCCCTATGTACTCGCACCAAGCTAAGCGCAGCTTTGAGTGCGCTTATTGCGGTGCGGTCATTCCGTGGCAGGCGGACGCCGGAGAGCCCAAGAGCGCTTTGGGCATTCGCCATACGCCGTTGACGGTAGTGGATGGACTACTCAAGCTCACGCATGTGTCGCAACTCGAGCGCCCGGAGGACCCGGACTGGTATTTCTTCAATTCGCACTGGCGCAATCAGTCGGTCCTGGAACATCTGCTGTGGGAGGATCGCGGCACGGCCCAGGAGTTCCAAGAGGCCACGCACGTGAGCATCCCCTGTCCCTTCTGCGGAGCGTCCTTTGAGGGCGAGTCGACCCAGCGCGTGTTTGAGTGCCCGTCCTGCGGCAACAAGATCGGTGTCGCCGACCTGCTCAAGCCGGGGACGTTTAGCAAGCGCCTGACCATGGGCGTTGGTGCGGAATATGTGCCCGAACAGGGTATTCCCTGCGAGATAACGCCGCAGCAGGCGCGCGCCAATGCGCTTGAGCTGGTGCGCCGATATCCAGACGCCTTTGCCGGTCACGATGTGGAAGACGCGATTCAAAACGACATGATGCTCTTCTACTTCCCCATGGCGCTCGCGGACCTGCGCATGATGGCGTCCTTCCCGGGCAAGGGCCTGAGCAAGGAGACCCTGGTGTACTACGAGGTGCTCGACTGGGCATATCCCAGGGCAAACTACCTGGACGTTCGCCTTATGGGCATTCTGGAGCCATGGGACTTTGCCAAGGTTGGGTCGTTCGACCCGGCCATGCAGGAAGGCGACTTCCGCGTTGTCTCCGTCGATGCGTCCACCAAGGACCAGGTGGTCATTGACAAGCTGGCGCTCGACATTGTCGGCAACGATGCCGAGACTTTCCTGGGGCTCAATAAAAAGAGCATCCGCACCTGGGCGCGCAAGGCCCGCAAGCACAAGGACGGCCTGGTTATGGTGCCGGCCTACTTTGTCGATCGTCCCGCGTCGGATGGACGTAATGGCGAGCAGGTGCGCATTGCCGTGAACGGCCAGACGGGCCGTGCGGCGGCGGTGGTGTTTAGCGACAAGCGCGAGACGCATATTGTGGCGCCGCTCAATCCGAGCCTGCATCTGTCCGGCGAAAGCACCGTTCACGCCACGCCCGTCGAGGTCAAATACATCAAATCGCCATTCCTGTACCAAATTGTGCGCCGTGGAGGCGACGAGCAGCCACGTCAGGTGGCAGCGGCTGCCGAGGGTTCCTACCGAGAAGAAAAACCCAAGCGCAAGGGATTGTTCGCTGCGATCTTTGGGAAGTAGGGAAGCGGAGCCGGGGCGTCGGGCTGCATCGCAAGGTCATGAGACGAATTTAAGACTGCTGGGAACGTGCTACCATTGCCGATAGCCTTAATCTTGTAAGAAGCGGAGGCCAGATTATGGGTTTTGCGGATCAGCAGCTTCAGCTTCAGGTACCGTATTCTCCTGACGACACGTTTAATGCCTTGAAGGCAGCTATGGAAAAGCTGCCTAAAGTAAAAGTTGATAGTGCATCGCCCACAACAAGAACAGTTGCAGCCGAGATTGGTATGAGCCTTTGGTCTTGGGGCGAAAATATCAGTATTTCGGTTGTTCCAGTTGAAGGCGGATCTGGCGTTACTGTCAAGTTGTCATCTAAGGTCAGGGCAAACGTATTAAACGGGGGCAAAAATGCAAAGAATATTGCCGAGATAGTCGATGCCCTATCGAAGGAGCTTGAGCGGTATCCGCAGGTTTCACAGACTATTGAGACGCTGGCGGATAGTGATTGATGTAGTTGCAAGGCTTGAGAGGCTTGCAACGCTGCGTGATAGTGGAGTGCTTACCGAGGAAGAGTTTGCTGCAGAAAAGGCAAAAATCTTTTTGTAATCAGACACGGTGGTTGGATTTGCATTCTATTATTGAACTTGGTTATACCAGGCTGAAAATATCGTGTGTAATAAAGGTGCGTAGTAGTCTCGTCTTGATTGGCAGATGTAAATAAACGGTGGAACGGCTGTAAAAGAGCCTTGCCACTGGGTAAAATCAGGATGTGCCGCGGAACCCGCTCCTCAGTCGGTCAACTTTGGAAGCGCGGGCAACGCAGGTGCTATCGTCTTAAAGGGTCGGCTGCAACCGACCCTTTTCTATGACTCCCTTCGCTATCCGTTACTGCTTATATTCCCGCCAGATCGAGTAGAGGTTCCGGGCAATGCCGGTCACATACATCGAGAGGCGCAGGATTTCAAGAAACAAGTTCATAGGCTTCACCCCAATCGGAGATCGGAGCGTTGCCCGCAGGCGGATTCCGCGGCGGTCAAGATTTTACCTCACAGGCCGCGGTGGGAGACATCCTATCCACCCCCTGGTTTGGAGCAGTGTCGATCTGACGGGCAATCAAGCCTTTAGCTCTCTTTGAATTGAGCAAGCATCTGCCCGAAGAAGCTGAGCCCGGATGGCTCATAAATGAGTGAGCCGCCATCTTCGGTCCGGTAGACCCCGCAGGGGAGGTAGCGCCCGTCGGGAAGGACGTAAAGGTTTTCTTCCTCCATCAGTCCCGTTGGGAGTATCGGGGTCTCGTTTTCGCCCATTTGGAACTCATCGATATTCGCGATCTTCCTCTCCATGATGCCTCCTACCTTATTTCTTGAATGGCGCCCTAAAACAAGCAGCTCTCAATCAACTCTTTACCGCGCAGGGTGTCGATCCATTTCTGCGGAATTGCGTCCATGCCGTATGCTGCGCCGGCGAGGGCGCCTGCGACGGCTGCGGTGGTGTCGGTGTCGTCGCCCAGGTTGACGGCGGCAAGCACACAATCATCGTAGCTGTTAGTGTTGACGAAGCACCAAGTGGCTGCCTTAAGCGTGTCGCGCACGAAGCCGCCGGATCTGATTTCGTGCTCGGGTGCATCTTTCAGACAGAGTGTCCATTCGGGGAGCGTGCCGTCCATCTCGGACCTCAACAGTTCGATGAACTTGACACATGACTCGGTCGATGTTCTATGAGCGTGGGTGATTGCAGAGACCTCACGGATCTCTTTGTCTGTTGCATCGGCAAACGCCAGGGGTGCGATGCGCATGAGCGAGCCGTTGCCGTTGTCGCGCTCGCCGGAGCCACCCTTGCCGGAGCGAAGGGCGCGGGCGGTCGTTCCTCCGTAGTCGAAGACGCCATCAATCGTGTACTCGTCGTTGGCGATCCAGCTCACGAATTTGTCGCGCATGTCCTCGGTGTCAATGCGGCCGAGCTCTCTGATGGAGTCGCAGGTGGCGAGCGTCATAGATGTGTCGTCGCTCCAGGTGCCGGCGGTCTGCTCGTGCGTGCCGTAGCCGATCATGTCGGTGCATTCGAACGTGCCACGAGGTCTGAACTCGTAGGGAACGCCCAGCGCGTCACCGACGGCAAGCCCATAGATGCAGTCGCGCAGTGTTGTTTTCGGTCTGTGTGTCATGGAAAGCTCCTCTTTTCCCGGGTGATGTGGAGCGCCGTCGGGGGTATCGGTCGCAACGTGCTGCTATCCTTGCACTTCGCCATTAGTCGCTTCGTTGATGGCGCGGTACTCGGCACTCAGCTCGCGTGCCAGCTCTTCCTTGCTTGGAAGATACGGCAGGTATTTGGCGGCAAACACTTGGTCGTTGTCTTCGGGCAGCGTGTACTCGACGATCGAATCGCTTTTGTCCGCGCAGAGCACGATGCCTATGGGCGGATTGTCGCCTTCGTTCATGAGCTCACGCGTGTAGTAGTTCACATACATTTGCATCTGGCCCAGGTCCTGATGCGTAAGGTCATCGGTCTTAAGGTCGATGAGCACGAAACAGCGCATCAGATAGTTGTAAAACACAAGGTCAATATAGAAATGGCGCCCATCAAAGGTGATGCGCTTTTGGCGCGCCTCGAAAGCGAAACCACGGCCAAGCTTCAGCAGGAACTTCTGAAGATGCGTGATGAGCGCCTGCTCTAGATCGCTCTCGCGAAACGCAGTATCGTCCGAGAAACCTAAAAAATCCAGTACATATGGGTCGCGGATGATATCCTCGGGGCGACGAGCCGGGGCGCTCTTTTGGATTTCCTGGGTGACGGCCTCCTTGTCCTTGCTGGCAAGCAGGCGCTCGCGGAACATGGTGTTGATCTGGCGCTCGAGCTGACGCGTGCTCCAACGAGAATCGGCGCATTCGTTCATGTACCAGGCGCGAGCATCAGGGTCGGGAATGCGCATCAACCTGCGGTAATGAGTCCAGCTCAATTCGCTACGCAGTGCGTCGCGAATTGGAAACGCAAGAAAGAACTGACGCATATTGCGAAGGTTTGCGATGCCAAAGCCTCTTCCGAAATCCGCGGTAAGCCTTCTGGAGAGGCCTGCAATCAATGCCTCTCCATATGCTGCGCGCTCCTCTCCGCCCTGCTCGTCAACAATGCTCTTGCCGATTTCCCAATACGCCTCAACCATCGCAAAGTTAACGGCGGTATAGGCCTTGTCGCGAGCGGCGTTGAGAATCGAGGAAACCTGCTTGTAAAAAACTTCTGGCACGATTGCCGATTCTCCACGGTTTACCAGTTCGCCCATCACTGTCGCCCCACTTTCCTCTTGTGGAATGCATCTTTATCGTATTTAGTTTAAAGCCTCGCGCGGACACGAATTGCTGTGCTGTCTGGCACCTTCGCATGGGCCTTGCGGTGACTAAAATGTGGCCATAGAGACAGTTTTAACGAAACTCATGGGGGTGACACGCATGGACACCAACACTTTGCTACTCCTTCATGTCAAAAATAGGGGCGCAGAACGGTATTCTGCGCCCCTGATTGAGCCGATGCGTCTGAAAAGCCGGCTCGCCTATTCGCTAGCGCCTTCGCTGTCTTCGCGGTCGTTGGCAAGCATTGCCGCGCCGGCGACCGTTGTCGCCACGGCGGCGGCAGCGAGCCCGGCGGCAATGCCAGAGCCGTCGCCCGTGTTGGCGAGCTTTTTGCCCGAGCCCTTGCTCTTGTTGCCCTTGCTGTTCTTGTCGACGCTGCCTGCGCCGTTGCCGCCACCGTTACCGTTACCGGCGCCGGTGCCGCCCGCGCTGCCCGAAGCCGTCACGGTAAAGCTTGCGGCTTCGTCACTAGCAAGCTCGTAGTTCTGCGCCGCGTCGCCCAACAGGCCTTTCGCACGCACCCAATACGTCCCCGCGGCAAATGCCTCATCCTCGGCCATTGCCGTGCCCGGAGCGCCGTTTGCATCGTGCATAAACTCGAGCTGGGCGGTGCAGGCATCGCCTTCGAGCTTGCCCTCGAGCGGCGCCGCGATCTTTGCGCGCACGTCCTCGCCGGCCTTAAGGCCCTCGAGCCCTTCAAAGTGGGGCGTCAGCGCGCGTGGATCGATATCGATGGGCACAGAGCCCTGCAGCCCCGTAGCGGTCTCGTTACCCAGGGCGTCGACATCCACATATTCGATGGTAAACGCATAGCCCGAAGCCGCCACGTTGAGTACGTTGCTGCTGTCGACAAGGCGGAAATGACCCTCGCCAACGGTCTTGCCATCCTGGAATGAGGCATCGCTCAGCGAGTCGCCGTACGTCATGCGCATGCGGGTCGGGAGGTAGTACGAAACGGTCTGCTTGTGCTTCGCATCGTAATTGCGCTGGTAGATGCTTCGGGCCAGTGCCGCATCAACAAAGTCGGACGCAATGATGCCAATGTGCTTGAGGCAGTCCTCCTTTGTGCTCTCATTTCCGGTGCTGTTTATATACTGGCTCTTGTATAGATGCTCGTTGACCACTCGTGCTGCGGTAAAAGGATTGCTTCCTTGCTTGTAGTTCGTGCAGCTGGTGTAGTTGATACACCAGCTGTGCTCCAGGACCTTTACCTTGGCCCCGTCATTGTCCTCGACGTCCACCATGATGCGGGCGAGCTTGGTTGTCTCCTGCAGCGCCATATCGACCCAGCCGATTTTGTCGGTTCCTGTGCATTCGTAATGGTCCTGGGCGTATACCTTGGTGCAATAGGGCTCTTCGTCACCCGTTTTCCCCACGGCTTCAAAGCCCCGCTCGTCTCGAACGAGACACATAGAGGTGCTGTCGGTGTGTGCTGCGATTTTGTCGTCCCATTGGGTGAGGTCGAGGCCCCATGTGTGGCTGCTTACGCTGTTGCCGGCGAGCCCAAACCGACGCAGCAGGACGATCTTTCCGCGCACCTCGCCCAGCGTGGGGATGCGGCTCGATGTGTAGAACAGGTCGGGGTTCTCATCAAAAACCTTGCCCAAGGCCGTCGTGAGGCTTTCGTCGGTAGCCTCGTCATTGCCCCGCGACACGAGCATGATGAGCGCTTCTGTCGGGTTTTCGCTCAAAAACGTATTGAAGTACCCGATGACATCGGAGAGATGCATAAAGTTCCCGTCTTTTTTGAGCAGGTAACAAGCTCCGTGGTCGATGCCGGGGTCGCCGTTCTCGTCGTTCTTTCCAAGTCGGATATCAAAATAGCGAACGCCTTCGAGCAACTGCGTGGGGATGTAATCCTGCTGGCATTTTGCTTGGGAGGATTGGGGCTCGGTGTCGTTGTCCACGCTGCAGGTGCCCGAATCGTGCGTGCCCGGGATGCTCAGTTCGTCGAGGAACTTGTTGTCGTCGACGTATTTCATCCAACATGGCCCATCGACGTAGCTGCTGTACGTGATCCAGTCGAGGCTGCTAACCGTGGCATCGTTCTTTTTCATGTCGTAACCGATAAGTTCGAGCTCCCACGGAATGCTCTTACTCTTATGGCAGATCTTATTGTTGTCCTGGTCTTCGCCGTTCGATTCTATTGCCAGGTACTTAATGTCTTTTTTCTCGGTTTCTTTCTCGACCGTGCGGTCTCGGATGATATAGGTTCCGTTTGACTGGCGTTTAAACGCAAAAGCGCGGCTGGGCTTGTCGTCATACTCGCCACTCCATACGTGGATGACCTTTCCATCTTTGTCCGAGTCGTCGTCGACCGACCAAATGCTGTAGCCCGTCTTTTTATGCTCTTCGAAATTGAGCAAGGTGCGGATAGCATACCAGTTTGTATCGTCATTCTTGGTCGTTACGTTCTCAAGGATGAGCTTGCTGGACGTGCCGTCGTTAAACAGGTGGCAGACGTTGCCGCGAACGTTGCCGTCTTGGTTGACGCTCGCGGTGCGAAAATAGCCCGCGGGGCGAAGGCGAATGACGAAATTGTCGAGGCTGACTGACGCTGTGGCAGCGTCTTCTGCAAATGCCGCGCGCACGGGAAGGCCCAATCCCGCGGTTTCGGGCAGGCTTACAAATGGCGACAATGCTGCGAGTCCTGGGCCCAACGTGAATGCTCGACGGCTGATGGCGTGGTGTTCGGTCATAACTCCTCCGTTCGCAGGGCGCGGTTATGCACTCATTTTGTTCACTATACTGCCCGGATGTCTAAACGTGTTGGCTTAATTGTCTGCGTGGCGCCATAAATCGGTGGGCGGACGCGTTGGGGCGCTTGTCTATTTGTGCTGCTACCGCGCTGGGGGTGGTTTTGCCGCCCGGCACCCTCGCGTTCGCCGGCTATCGGCATAAGAAAAGGAGGGTCGGTTTACCGGCCCTCCCTGGGTACGAAGCGCTGGGGTACCGTCGCTTGTTTGCTCTGCGACCGTGTTTCCCGTTGCGCTCGCCAGTCGCTTAGCGCTTGATCTCGATATCGTCGAGCTTGACGTCCATGGCCTCGGTCTTGGCCTTGGCAATGTCATCGGCAAACTCCAGAGACTTCATCATGGTCTCGACGGCGTCCTTGTGCTCCTCGACATTGTCGATGCTCACGTAAACGCTGCCGCCGCCTGCTTCGGTGAAGTACTCAGTCGTTACGCCGCCCGAGTGTGTATAGGAAGCGTTGCGCCAAGTCTTGCCGTTGTACTTGACGGGATCATTCTCGGTCCACTCAAAGTTGGCCTTCCATTTGGCCTCGTAGTCGAACAGCTCGTCAGCGTTCTTGTCAGAGTCGAAGACAGGGATGAAGCGATCGCTGGCGTGCTCGCTCTCGGTGAACTTAAACTGGGCCCTGTCGGCGGTGTCGCCGGCAACGTCGGTGATCTCGACGCCCTCGGGCACCTCGACCTTAAACCAAATGAAGTCGGTCCTCATATCCACGGCTGGCTTTTCTGCGCCGCCGCCACCGCCACTGCCGGTAGCGCCGCCGCTTCCGCCGCAACCCACCAGGGCAACCGCGGCAAGGAGACTGATGCAGAGTGTGAGAATCGCAAAGGCCTTCTTTTTCATGGTCGTGTCCTCCTCGATCTGTAACCGCCCATGGATTACCTGCCTTTACTGTACGCGTGGACGGTTCGCTAGGGTGGGCCATGTGTCCCATTCTGAGGGCCGGATTTGCGCCGACAAGTGGCAATATGCGCGGTCGCAAAGGAGGGGAGGGCCGACATCGTCGACCCTCCCTGGGTTGGGCGCCCGTTGTTTTAATGGGGCACGTGCACGTAGGCGTATGCGGAGTTCAGCTACTTGATCTCGATGCTCGAAATCTCGACTTCGCGTGCCTCGGAAACTGCCTCTGCCATGTCATCGGGGAACTCGATGGAGTTGAGGAGCGTCTCGGCTTCTTTCTTGTGCTGGTCGAAGTTCGAGATGAGGACGTAGACGCTTCCCGGCTCAACGTCGGTAAAAAGCATGGTTGAGATGCCGCTGTTGTCCTCGTATGTTCCGACGAGCCACGTCCTGCCGTTATACTCGACGGACCCGCCATCCTTCCACTGGAACGTATCCCCCTTCTTTTCTGCCTGGTCGGCGTGGGATTCCTCGGCTGTCATCGCTTTTTTCCAAACGGGGATAAAGCGATCGGCCGAGGCGTTCTCGTTTTCGGGGAAGGTGAGCTGGACCCTGTCGGCATTCTTGCCGGCGGAGTCGCTTACGCCGACGCCCTCGGGCATCTCGACCTTAAACCAGATAAAGTCGGTCTTCTTGGCGACGGGGGCCTTTTCCTTGCCCTCGCTCTTGGATGCGCTGCTGCCCCCGCCCGATGCGTTCCCGCCGCAGCCGACAAGGGCAAATGCGGCAAAGAGGGCGATGCAAAGGGAAAGGATTGATAGGGTCTTTTTCTTCATGGTGGCGTCCTCCTTGTCTGCCAGGGACATCGTGTGCCGCGGATCGCTGGGGCGGCGGTTGCGCGTGCACATGATGACTTTGTTTGCTGTGCGGTGATTCCTCCATTCGTCGTCCGGTGCCGTGATGAGCGTTGCCCCAACATGGGGCTCCTTACCTATATGTATGCCCCAGTTGCCGCTGCCCGGGAGTCTCGAAACGTGGGCCATGTGTCCCATGTTTGCGTTGGCATGGCCTATCGTTCGTCATAGAAATCCGCGATGGCCAGGTGCGCTGACGCCCATGTGCTTATGGGCTAGACTTAGCACCATTACGTGTTCGATGCGGTTGGTCGGCGGTTGCCGCCTGACCGATGTATATGACTTGAAGGTGCGTGCGTATGAGCCAAGAGATGATGGATAAAACCTGTCGAGAGTTTGCCGAGGCACTTGCCGCACGCGAGCCGGTTCCCGGCGGTGGCAGCGCGAGCGCCTTTGTGGGCGCGCTGGGCGCCTCGCTTTGCGGAATGGTCGCTCGTTATGGTGCGACCAATCCTGCGCTTGCCGATCGCGCGGATGACCTGACGCGCGCATTTGCCCAGGCAGATGAGTTGGCCCAGGAGCTTGTCGAGTTGGTTGCCGAGGACGTTCGTGCATATGGGCAGGTGTCCGCGGCGTACGGTATTCCGCGTGGCGATCCGGCTCGAGCGACCGCGATTCAGGATGCGCTGCATGTGGCCGCTATGCCGCCGTATCGCATTATGGATGCCTGCGGGCGTGCACTGGCGCTGCTCGAGGACATGGCTGACAAGGGTTCGCGTCAGCTGCTGTCCGATGTGGCGTGCGGCGCCGTGTTCTGCCGTTCCGCTATGCAGGGCGCGAGCTTGACGCTCTTTGCGAACACCACGTCTATGAAGGATCGCGCTCGTGCTGAGGAGCTCGAGACGGCGTGTGATGAGTTGCTCGACATGTGGTTGCCGCGCGCCGATGCGCTGGCGCGCCGCGCCGCCGACGCCGCAAGGAAGAGGGGATAGCCATGGCTGAACTGCTGAAGGGTGCCCCCGTTGCTCGCGCTTTGACTGAGGAACTTGCTGCTCGCTGCGTGGCTTTGCGCGAGCGCGGCGTTGTGCCGACGCTGGCTATCGTGCGCGTGGGTGAACGCGAGGACGACCTATCCTACGAGCGCGGTGCGCTCAAGCGCTGCGAAAAGGTTGGCATTGAGGCTCGCCGCGTTTTGCTTCCCGCCGATGTTTCGCAGGACGAGCTGTTGGCGGCCATCGAGGACATCAATACCGATTCGTCTGTTCATGGCTGCCTGATGTTCCGCCCGCTGCCCGCCGGCCTTGACGAGGACGCGGTTGCCGCGGCACTCGATCCTGCCAAGGACGTTGACTCCATGACGCCGGCTTCGCTGCTCACCACGCTTTCGGGGCGCGGCGAGGGTTTTGCCCCCTGCACAGCCGAAGCCGTGCTTGCTTTGCTGGATCATTACGGCGTTGAGCTGGATGGGGCCAAGGTCGCGGTCGTTGGTCGGTCGCTGGTGATTGGCCGTCCCGTTGCCGCCATGCTTACGGCTCGCAATGCCACAGTGACGACGTGCCATACGCATACGCACGACCTTGCTGCCGAGTGCCGTGCTGCCGACATTGTGGTTGCCGCCGTTGGACGCGCGCGTACGATTGACGTGGATGCGGTTCGAGAGGGCCAGACGATCATTGATGTTGGCATTAATTGGGACGAGGCCGCTGGCAAGTTGGTGGGTGACGTCGATTCTGATGCTGCGGAGCCGGTCGTTAACGCCATCACGCCCGTGCCGGGCGGCGTGGGCGCTGTGACGACGGCGATCCTCGCCAAACACGTGATCGAGGCGGCCGAGCGCGCATCGAAATAGGCGTTTTGGGCTGTTTGAGGGGTTAGCTCTATACCCCGTGGACAAAAAATGCCAAATATGAGTACTGTTGCCAAGATAGTCACATATTCTTTAGGTCAAATAGGCTCTCTAACGATATTTATTATCGATAAAGAGCCTATTTTATTGGACCTATGAGGAATTACATGGTAGCGCGCAGAGATGTGGTGTAAGAGGCGGGGAATGCCCCGCCTC